>JAUVKB010000055.1 GCA_030596405.1 Deltaproteobacteria bacterium | reverse complement strand
CCGATTCTGTGCAATGGCGACAGAGCAGCCGCCGGCTCCTGAAAAATTATGCTGATGGCATCGCCGCGTATTTTTCTCATACTATCGGCGTCAAGTCTTAACAGATCCGTATTGTTTAAGAAAATTTTGCCTTTTTCAATATTTCCAGGAGGAGAGGGGATAAGCCGCAACAGGCTCAAGGCTGTAACCGATTTTCCGCATCCGGACTCACCTACCAGGCCTACTATCTCGCCTCTGTTCATTTTAAACGAAACATCGTCAACAGCTTTAAAAGTTCCTTCATCTGTTTTAAAAGAGACGGTAAGATTGTTTATCTCAAGCAATTTTTCAGGCATAAATAAAAAAACTCTTAAACAAATCGGTCGCAAAACATCTTTTATTCAAGCCGTATGTATTTTTTCGGGTCATAGGCGTTTCTTATACCCTCCCCGATAAAAACTCCTAACAGCATGACTACAAATAGAGCAATCGAAGGATACAGAATAAGCCACCATGCCCACCTGAACTGCTGGGCCTGGAATAAAAGCTCACCCCAGCTTGGAGTGGGAGGCGGCAGCCCGAATCCTAAATAGTCAAGAGCCGCCAAAGCTCCGATGGCACCTACAAGGGAAAAGGGGAAAAACGTTATAACCGGCACCATTGCATTGGGCAGAATATGTTTAAATATAATCTTACGCGAAGATATCCCCATACATTTTGCCGCTTCAACAAACGGCTGCCGGCGCAGACGGAGAAATTCAGCTCTTATGTAGTATGAAATTCCTATCCAGTTGAAAAGGCCGTAACAGAACAGAAGCAGCGAAAAACTCCGGCCATATACAGAGCCCATGAGTATCATAACATAGAGAAACGGAAGCGCGCTCCAGATTTCGATAAACCGCTGGCCTGACAGATCGACAAATCCCCCGTAAAAACCCTGAAAAGCTCCGGCAGCGATACCTATGGCCATTGAACAGGCTACCAGTATCAAACCAAAAGTTAAAGATGTTCTAAGCCCGTAAAGGACTCTTGCCAGAACATCCCGCCCGGCTCCGTCGATTCCCAGAAAATGCTTCCCAACAGGCTCAAATGGAAATCTTACATCTTTTTTTGTAAAATTGACGCTAAAAACCTGATTGTCTAGAATCAGTTTCAAAGGATCGACCGGATGAAAAAGACGTTTTTTCATCCGGTCGATCAAGATTTTTTTATCCCTGTCCGGAATATCGTTCCATATCCGTGCCCGATTTCCGGCAAGCTCCATATCTTTACTAAAAACAAGCTCCCTACCTTTTTGTTCTTCAGGAACAACTTGCCTGAACGTCAGCCGGACTGTTTCCGGCGGTCTTTTTCTAGGGAAAAAGTTAGAAAGAGAAATTACAACAAGATTCCCGTGAAAACTTTTTGCGTCACATGAAACCCTCTTTGCCCTTTTGTTTTCAAAACGGCGATCCACCGCTGTTTTTATTAATTTCGGTATTTCGTAGTACTCTGTAAGAAAAGCTCCATTTACCCGGTTATCATCTTTGCCGATAAAAAAGCCGAATTGATCTGACCGAGAAATGGAATAATCTTTTCCGATATTTCCGGTTCCGATCATGGGAACAGGCGAAAACATGAGCCTTATATCCTCTGAAACCCGAATCGAGTCCGGATCCGTACTCTCAAAAGGCCCGTAAGGAACAGGTGGAAAGATCATAAAATTACGGGGATCTTTTTTAAACTCCGCAAGCTGATTTATTTTGCCGTAATCCGGCCTTGTTTTTTTGCCGTTTCTTAAAAACACATCCTCGGCATAAAATTTAAACACAGGGAAATACGATTTTTCCTTATATCGGACATACAAAGGCACGTTGTTGCACAAAAGTTCGGAACACAGGCTTATACTATAAAGGATAACAAGTATCCAGAAAGAAAAATATGCGCGCTTTGTCTCCTTAAAACGCAAAAATCTTTTTTTGCTTGCCGGATCATCTAAAAAACGAAAAATCATGATTTTTTTAATCAATTTTCTTGATTAATTTTTCTGAAAATTTATTCTGGGATCGATCAATACATAGATAAAATCCGAAAGTATATTCCCTACAAGGCCCAAAATAGAAGTCAGTGATAAAATACCCATGAAAACCGGATAATCACGTCCCACGATCGCTTCAAGGCTCAACCGTCCCATCCCCGGTATTTCAAAAACCTGTTCTATAATCACGGAACCTGCAAACATAACCGTTAAAATAGAACCGAATCCTGTTGCAATAGGCACCAGTGAATTACGAAAAGCATGGCCCCATACAGCCCTGGTGAAACTCCCGCCTTTTGCAAGCACCGTCCTTATATAGTCTTTGCCGATCTGCTCAATAAGGGAATTCTTCATCAGGAGGGTTAAAACCGCAAAATTTCCTATAACATAACAGAGCACCGGGAAAAACATATGCGAAAAAATATCCGTTGTTTTCCCCCAAAATGTAAGGCTTAAAAAATTATCCGAACAGAACCCTGAAACAGGAAAAATATTCCACAAACCATCCACTGTTCCGCAGAAAAACATTTTAAGAATCATTCCGAATGCAAAAGGGGGCAAGGCATATCCTGCAAAAACAATTATACTGGACACAAGATCGAACATCTTTTCGTGTCGAAGAGCTTTTAATATGCCCAAGGGAATGCAGACCATATAAGACAGAATAAAACCCGTTATCCCGAAAACAAGAGAGACCTTAAACCTTTCTTTTATGAGCTGCCATGCGTTCTTGTTCGGGAATTTGTAGGATTCCATTTTCATGCCGAGCCTGTCCGTAACAAGCCATTTGTAATATCTTTTGTAAAATGGCTGATCAAAGCCGAAATGCGCTTCGATATCCTTGCGCTGCCGTTCTGAAACAGAACCGGTGCTCTCGGCGCCTCTTGTCGAGCCTGCTCCGCCGATGCCCTTCATTTGCATAATAATCTGCTCAACAGGCCCGCCGGGAACAAACTGAATAAGCCCGAAACATAAAATTGTAATCCCGATAAAGGTCGGAATTATAAGTAAAAACCGTCTTATAAAATAGTCGATCTGTTCCATAGTTAAGGCTTTGCCTCAATTTGGAAAAAAGGAAGGGGAACCCTTTTTTAACGGGTTATCCCGTTTGCCGCTCTGCTTTTAAAAAGGGTATAGACGCGATTATAATATAATTATAATCGCGACAAATTGACTTGCTTGAAAATTATCAGGCGGGGACTGACGCCTTCATCAACAAGAATGCATATTATCGGCAATAAATTAAAGGCATGAATTAAAGAAATTTTTATGAAAATAAAACAAGCTTTTTGTTTTAACGTTTAGAAAACTGAAAATGGGCCCGTGCACCTTTTTGACCGTATTTCTTTCTTTCCTTGACTCTGGAATCACGTTTGACAAAACCGGCTTTTTTCAGGACGGCTCTCAAATCAGGATCTGATAAAATAAGCGCCTTTGTAATGCCGTGTCTGATCGCACCTGCCTGGCCGGACATCCCGCCCCCTATAACACTGACTTTAACATCAAATTTGTCAACACTGTTTGTAATGACAAGCGGCTGGGTCAATAATGTTTTTGCTTTTTCCATCCTGAAATATTCGTCTACAGGTCGACTGTTCACCATAATTTTACCGCTTCCGGGCGTTATCCATGTCTTGGCAATCGCTGTTTTCCGTTTTCCCGTTGCGTAAAAGGCTTCTGCTTTTTCCATAAAATACTCCGAAGTTAACTACATATTTTCCAGCGTTCAAAATGCCAGCCCCAAAAACGCCAGCCGGCGAGTAAAAAAAATAAAAAAACCGGTTAAGTGAACTCCAGCGCCTTGAGTTGCTGAGATTTATGAGGATGCCTGTCACCTGCATAAACTTTTAATTTTTTAAAAAGCTTTGTTCCGAGCCTGTTTTTAGGCAGCATTCCCTTAACGGCGAAACGGATAAGATCCTCCGGTCGTTTCTCCAGAAGATCCTTGGCATTGATCTCTTTTAAGCCGCCTATGTAACCGCTGTGTCTGTAATATTTTTTTTGTTTCAGTTTTCTGCCGGTCAGAACAATCTTGGCCGCATTAATGACAACAATGCTGTCACCTGTATCCACATGGGGAGTGTAAAGCGGATTATGTTTACCTCTAAGCCTGGAAGCTATTGAACTGGCAAGCCTTCCAAGGATCGCCCCTTCGGCGTCAACAATATACCATTTTCCTTCGTTGTCAGACTCTTTTGCACTATATGTATATTTTTTCACTGTATTTTACCTCTGTTTGTAAAGAATCTAGGGTAGATAGTTAAAATTCCGGTCTGTGTCAAGGGAAAAGTTTGATGTTTGTCAATCAATGTCATTAACTTAAGAGGGATTTAAAAAATATTTATTGATATTTTAATTAGTTATGATATGTTTAGTTAATGTGTTGTCATCAAACATTAACCATAAAAAATTGACAACCGAAGTTTTCTTTTCATTGAGTCGAAGGTCACATTTGTCCAAAACCATCTTCACCATTTGCATAGACGCGTCCACTCTACCCTTGCAGACCGGTGGAGAGCTTGCAGAAATCAGGCTGACTTATTTTGTGCAGGCCGCCATGTAGTCCTGCACTACAACTTCGCCGGCATTTGACGGGGAAGTGAAAAAAACTCTTCCCGCGTTGATGCGCGCGATATGACCTGCAAAGATTTTCAGCTTTGAATTGTTGTCGAGCATTACCATGTTGATGGTTATATTCTCCCGCCGGCAGTGCATGGCCTCCTGTTTTACACCTGAAACAGCTTTTTTAAATCCCACATATTTTCCGTTTTCAGTATTTGGTTCAGCGTCTGTTATTATATATATCTGCTTGTCGCCTTTTTCTTTTTTCAAAGCCTTTCTTGCGCTTTGCAGAGCTGTTTTCATATCTGTGGTGCCGCCGCCCAGGCTCGTATTTAGTATTTCCCAGTATTGAATTTCTTTAACTTCAGCAGCATAGAGGAAAACTTTCAGCACATCGCCCGGTTTTTTCAGTTTGCCCAGAGCCAGGCAGATATCAATTGCGGCGGATCTTTTAATGCCTCCCATACTGGCACTTTCGTCAATTAAAAGCCCTATGCACATTCTGGCTTCAAAAGTTTTTTCATGGATATAAAAGTCTTCCGGCTTGAGCGATAAAAAGAGTCTGCCGCTGTTTTGAATGTTTCTTTCAAGGGAGCTTAGCAATGTTCTTTCCAGGTCGATATTTGCAAGTGTATCGCCGAATTCGTATTTCCTTGAATAAAGAGCGATGTTAAGGCCATGTCCTGATTTTTTTATCTTGTGGGCTCCGGACTTTTCCCTGCTTAGATTTTCCAGCTTCAGTTTAACAAGATTCGCCACCTTGCGGGCGCCTTTGTGGGTTATTTTAATTTCACCCTGGCTCAGAACAATATCTTTTTGTTTTAAATATTTTTCAAAACAGCGCTCAATATCCCGGGGCAGAACCTTGGCTCTGAAATTTTCGTATGCATCCGAATCCGAAAGCTCACCTCCGTATTTATCCGATTCTTCTTCCATCCGTTGCCGGGTATATTCCATGGCCGCTTCTTTGAAAAAAGAGTCGTCTCCCTGCCTGAATGCTTTAAACCAGTCCATTATAGTCTGGTTTTCCGAATGCGCTATTTCAGACAAAATGGTTTCGTCCTGGAGCCGTTTTTTACGGCAGATTTTGCAGTATAAGTTGGTCTGCATTATTTAGTTTTTGATAGTTTCGTAAAAGATTATTATAATAGTTTACGGTTGACAGTTAACCGTAAAAAACTACAAATTATTAAAAGATCATAATTTGCTTCCTGTCCAGGATGCAAGCTGAGGAATAAAAATGCTCTTTTCAACTTCATTTTTATTTATCAGATTATTGTGCAGGGCTGCGTTAAAAATGGTTTCAAGCGCTGAAAAGTTATACTGCAAGAGCAGATCCTCATCCATGTTTGCGGTGTTTTGAAATAATTCTTTTTCCGTTTGATTTAAAAGGGAGGGGTCTATTTTTTGTTTCGCAACCGATTTTAAGCGGCTGACAGCCTGTTTCAGTTCTCTGTAGTTATCAAGTTGACGGGTGGTATTTCTTATACCTTCCATGGCCAGCGCTTTCAAGTCGCGTGCCAGTTTTGAAACGTTGCATCCATGCAGAAACAGATCGGCACAGTTTCCCAGTGCAACAGCGAGAAGATCCTCGCTGAATTCCGCGGAGCGTTTAAAACTGTCGGCCGGATGATCAAAGTCAATCAGATCCGGCTTTAGTTCAGTCCTTCCCCGCAGAGCCAATTTTAATCCATTATATGCATCTTTCAGGTAAGCAATCTTTCTGTTTTCCAGTTCAGCGCCGGCATAGGTATGATCGAGAGCGCGATAACTTCCTCTTATGCTTGGCCTTTTGTCAAGGGCGCCACAATCTCTGCTGCAAGCTATAGCTTCATTTAAAAGAAGCATGATCCAGCAGGGAAGCGCAACGACCCTTTGTATATCTTTCAGGTCGATTTTGGTGATGGGGAGAAATATTTCTTCTTTTGCTTCTTTATAATATGTATTATCAGCCTTAAATTTTTCCCTGAGCGCTATTTCAAGTTCCACTTCTTTTGATGGCAGCGGCATATAAATAAGTTCGAGTCTATCTAATAATGGCCGCGGAACCTCATTAACATGGGAAAATCCCTGGGGATTTCCCGTAGCTACCAGGATAATGTCAAGCGGGTGCTCCCAGTTGTATTCTTCCAGGATCGCTTTTTTTTCTTCTGCAACAGGGTGCAGTAAAACCTGAACCTTGGTGCGCACGGCAGGCAATTCATCAATAAATAATATCCCCCGGTTTGCCCTGAACACGCCGGTCGCGGCAAACGATTCCATGTCGGTGGGACTTTTTCCCATGGCAATGGCATGAATATCTTTAATGCCCAGCAATTTTCCTTCGTCCGTGTAATCATTACCCTGGATGCGCGAAAACCGGCGTGATGAAGGCATAAGCTCAATCCCGAATTCAGCCCCTGGATCTTTACTCTTCCTGCATCGGGCGCAAAGCAGATGTTTCGGCCATCTGGGATCATCGTTATAAGGGCAGCCTTTAACCTTTGGAATTGGAGGAAGCAGACTGGTTAAAGACTTTGACAGTCTGGTTTTTCCGGTGCCTTCCTCGGAAACAAGATATATATTATACCCGGAGAGCAGCGCTCTGGCAACATCCTGCTTTGCTTCTTCCCGACCTTGAATATCCGGTAGAAAATCCTGGCCGTTTCTTATTTTTTTAAGCAGCGATGCCCTCATTTGAGAAACAACGGAAACAGGCTGGTAATTTTCAAGATTAATATGTGAATTATTCATTATTATTATTACCCGCTAATTATCATCAATTACAGTTAATTTAAAAACTACATCAATTCAAACGCCCATGGATTTTTTTCTTCTTTGCCGATGGTCGCAAGCCATTTTTCAAAATTATTTTTGGTCTGTTGTCTGATCTTTTCCGCTTCAGCTCCTTTTATTCCGTGAGATTCAAGCCATTTTTCTATCAAAACGCCCCCTTGTCCCCACATGTCAAAAACCTCCCTGTCGTACACCCATGCTTTTATTTTTACGCCTGCCTGTGCCAGAATTTTCCATACCTGATCTCTTTCCCGGTCATCACAAAATACGCACATAACACATTCATCTATTCCAAAAACCTCTTCAGGTGTTCTGGAATATTTGATCCCCTGAATAGTCCGGTTTTCCACATACGGGTCGAGTTTTTTTGCCAGATTATCAAGTTCTTCCTTAGTATCCAGTATGACCCATTTGCCCCAGTATTTTTGATATTCCTCTTTGCTGAGTAATTTGCCTTGATACGCGATGGGAAATTTCCAGTTTCGGGGTATTATATATATCCAGTAGAAAAATGATTTGTTAACTATCATTATTGTTTTTGCAAGTGTTTACGGTTTTAAAGTACACGGTTTGCGGTTTTTCATGATGAATCTTGAGGCGTCACTTATTTTTATTTGCCGCCGCCGATTCCTGCTGTAAGCCCGAATGATTCAATCCTGGTTTTGATTTTTAATACGCTTTCATTGGAGTGGGGTTTGGTTTCGGGCATGGAGTATTTTTTCCCAACAGCAGCATACTTTTCCACTCCAAGATCATGATAGGGCAAAAGCGCGATCTTTTCCACCACAGGCCCTAAATCAGCAACAAAGCGGCATAAATTATCTATGTCATCATCACCGTCATTAATGTCGGGGATAAGCGGATATCTGATCCATATTTTCAGACCTGACCTTGAATCCGATCCGGAATCTGACCCGGAATCTAACCGGGCGGCTGCTTTTTGCAGATTATCAAGTATCAACTCATTGGGCGCCCCTGTAATCTTTTTATGCCTGGCCGAATCAATATGCTTGATATCATAAAGCAGAAGGTCGGTATAGTCGAGCAGGCTGCTAAAAAGCTCCCATTCGGCAAAACCGCATGTATCAAGAGCTGTATGAATTTTTTTTTGTTTGGCTGCTTTAAGCAATGCCAGCGCAAATTCCGGCTGGGAAAGCGGGTCTCCGCCGGAAAGGGTCAGACCGCCGCCGGATACGCGGTAAAAGCGTACATCCTGCATGACGATTTCCATTATTTTGCCGGTGGTAACATATTCTCCGATATGTTCAATGGCTCTGGATGGACACGCATCCGCGCATTTGCCGCACCGGTCACATTTATCCCAATCGATAATCCGTAGGCCGTCCATAATTAAGATTGCGTTTTGCGGGCAGACTTCAACACATTTTCCCAGAAGAGCGCATTTTTTGTCCCTGAGAATGATTTCCCTGTCAGGGCTGATCGATTCGGGATTGGCGCACCATATGCACGCAAGGGGACACCCTTTTAAAAAAACAACTGTTCGTCCTCCGGGCCCGTCTACCAGGGAGAGGCGCTGCAAGTCAAATATAAGCCCCTGTTTTTTGTTTTCCATAGTTATATCTCCTGGATAATTGTTTTATATTTCTATTTTCCTATATCAACTTTTATACTGCAAAGCGATTCCATTGTTTTTTTAAGCTCTTTAATCTTTTCCGGCAGCGGAGGTTTAACATGGCTGTAAGTATATGTCATTCCGATGGATTCATATTTTGATTCTGCAAATTTGTGATAGGGGAGAAGAGACAGTTTGGCGGGCAAAGGGTTGAGCGAAGTTATAAGTTGCGCCAGAGCCTCGGTTTCCGCATCAGAATCATTGAATCCGGGAATAACCACCCTTCTAATCCAGACAGTACATTTTTTTACTGCTTTGCTCAGATTTTCCAGTATCAATTCATTTCCTGCGCCGGTTGCCTCTTTATGTTTTGATGAATCCGTATGCTTTACATCATATAACAGCAGGTTTGTATATTCAAGCAGCTCCTCGAGTATAGCCCATGACCCGAAGCCGGTTGTATCCAAAGCCGTATGAATACCTCTTTTTCTGGCGGACTTTAAAGTATCCAGAGTAAATTGCCACTGCATCAAAGGTTCTCCGCCGGAAATCGTAAGACCGCCCTTGCTGCGGCGATAGAAGCTCATATCCTTTAAAACAACCCCCATAACCTCATCCACGGTTTTTTCTTCACCACTGATTATAATCGCTTTTGCAGGGCATACTTCGGCACACTTTAAACAATAATTGCATAAAGACCAGTTTATATTGCGGGTACGCTCTTTTTTTATTTTGATTTCTTTGCCGCTATCTGCAAGCCCGTCTCCGCTTTCATCCGCGGGGCCTGAAGGTTGCGCCTGACAGCCGGTTTGCCGCATACTGCTGTATACGGTTTCTTCGGATGAAGTTTCAATAATACTGATTGCTTGTCGGGGGCAGATTTCCTTACATTTTCCGCAGCCTATACAAAGAATATCCCGGGTCATTATTTCCGGATGACTTCTTTTTGATTCAGGGTTGGCGCACCAGCCGCAGTTTAATGGGCAGCCCTTTAAAAAAATTGTGGTTCTTATTCCAGGGCCGTCCTGAATTGACCAGCGCTGAATATTAAAGGTAATCCCTTTTCCATTATACCCGCTTTTTTCTTTTGCAAAGTCGTTCATTAGATCACCGCCACAATTAATATCAATTATATAAAATAACCGCAGGCAGCGAGAGTCAGTAGATAAAATTAATTATCTTGAATCATGGTAACCCAGCGGGGTCTGACGAGATATTGAAGAAAAAATTTTAAGTATCTGATATTATTACGGGTTACAGGTATTATTAAAACCCGTAACCCGTAAATTATTTACACCTTATTATTTAAGCAAAACCCTGCTCTGTTCTCTGGATAATGCATTCCTGACTTTCGGGCGCAAGATCAACAAAATAGGCGCTGTAGCCCGCAATACGAACCTGCAGATCCGGATAACTGTCCGGATCTTCCTGTGCTTTCCGCAGGATATTGGTGTCCACGACATTAAATTGAATATGTGGGATTGTCATCTTGTCATGCCATTCCCTCAAATATGCGTTGAACAGCGCCTTGTTTTCACCTTCAAGGAACTGGGGCATAAACCTCTGGTTAAAAAGTTCGGTGTGCATATAAGGTATCTTGCCGACTGAATTAAGAACCGCCGTGGGACCCGCGTGATCCGCTCCGGCTGATGGAGAGCGGCTTCCGTCCGCCATCATATTGGCGGCAAATCTTCCGTCAGGCGTGGCTCCGATGCCAAAGGCCAAGATCTGATACGCGATTACCGAGCTTCCGTCAAAATCCCAGGGTCTGCCCCAGGAATCTTTAATTGTTTTTCCGGTTTCAACAATTTTGGTTCTTGTCTTTACAGTCCACGAGTCGGCAAAGTCTTCATCATTGCCGTATTTGGGAGCATTTAAAAAATCCTGGCGCATTTCTTCCTGGCCTTCCCAGTTTGTCTGTATAGCATTGATAAGCTGATCCATGGTGTATTTTTTTTCCGTAAATACCAGCTTGTCGATTGCTGCAAGGCTGTCGGCCACGTTGACATATCCCAGTGAAATCAGATTGGGCCATGTGTCAAACTGGGCCCATGCCTTATGCAGGTCTATGCCCTGTTCCAGTGTATCTTCCAGCAAAAGGGAATCCATAGGATCCTGAAAAGCCTCCATAAATACCTGGTGGGCTATATTATGAGAGACATTGGCCATCTTCATATGGAACAGGAGCTGCTCGCAGTGGGCTTCAAGCAATTCATCCGCGGAAGTCATTGTGCGGGGATCTTTGGTGTCGGGTCTGTTTAATTTTGAATTGCCCACTCTGTTTCCCGTTCCAAATGCGTCATTGCCCTG
>JAUVKB010000183.1 GCA_030596405.1 Deltaproteobacteria bacterium | reverse complement strand
CAGTTGGCAAGTTCGGCGCCGGTCTGACGCACGATATTATACTTTGTCTCAACATTGGCCCGCCATGCCCTTGGGACGATTACGGCCATAATAACGCCGACTATTACCAGAACCAGCAGTATTTCAATAAGCGTAAATCCGTATGACGGTTTTTTGAAAAAAAACCAGGGCCGCGTATGCATCTTCATGTCATTATTAATTTTTTTTTGAATATACATTTACATCCCTCCTCCGGCTCCCACTCCCATGGAAAGCTGGGAGACCAGGTTGTAAAGGGGCAAAAGCACTCCCATTATCAGCGCCAGGGCCATCCCGGCCATGATGATAAGGAGAATCGGTTCCATTAAAGCCAGGGCAATGGTTATGCGCCTTTCCAGTTCATCATTATAATGGTCCGCCACATACTCCATCTGTTCGGGCAGGTTGCCCGATTCTTCCCCGATTCCGACCATGCGGGTCACCATGTTCGGGACAAACCGCTTGTTTCTTAAGGCATCGGAAAGAAACTCGCCCTCTATAACCCGCTCACGGCTCGATGTTAAAAATTTCTGGACCACAAGGTTGTTTACCGAAGCGGTGGCCAGCTCAAGACTCCTTAACATATCCATCCCGGAGCTTAGAAGCATGGCAAAATAGCGCATGAAAAAAGACATTCTAAGCTGCATGAGCAGACTCCTTACATACGGGATGTTCAGCTCACACCAGTCCATATAATATTTGGTTGTTTTATATCTTCTCAAGACGATAAAAAGCACGATAACTACCGCTGCACAGAGCAAAAGAATCAGCCAGTGATTTTTCAAAACGCCTGAAACAGCCATAACAACTTTGGTTATTGTGGGAAGCGGCACATCAAAATCGGCCAGCATGGTAAAAAGAGGCGGGAAAACCATGGTGAGAAACACAAAAGATGCGCCGATCAGGGCAAGCACGACAAAAGCTGGATAAATCATGGCTTTTCGAACATTCTTAATCAAATCATCAATCCGCTTATAATGCCTGGCCAGGTCAAAAAAAGCATGGTCCATTCTTCCCGTGCTTTCTCCGATCTCCACTACTCTTATGTAAAGTTCGGGAAAAATCCTCGGTTTTTTTTCCATGGCTTCATAAAGACTGTCGCCGGATTCAATATCTTCAATTATCTCGCCTAACGCCTTTTTGAAATATTTGTTTTCCAAGTCTTCACGAAGTTCATTAAGGCTCTGCACCAGGGGAACGCCTGCCTTGAACATGATCCCCATGTTGTTGCTGAACTCAACCAGCTCCAGCCGGGACACCCCGCCTATCTGTATATCCCCAAAGATCTTTAAAAGCTGAAGCGCCCCCGCCTCTTTGAATTCTATCAGGTGAAGACCCGCGCTTTTAAGATAATTTGCAAGCTCCTGGCCGTTATTGGCAAAATATACGCCCTTTATTACGGTCCCGCTTGAATCGGCTGCTTTGTATGAATAATCAGGCATAATCTTTTTTATTCCGTTACCCGGAAAAGTTCTTCCAGCGTTGTAAGGCCTTGCGCTACCAGATTTAATCCGTTTTCCCTCATGGTTGCCATACCCTCTTTTACAGCCTCCATCTTTATTACGTCCGCAGAGACCTTCTGGGTGACAAGCCGGCTTATGTCCGGAGTCATATGCATTATTTCAAAAATCCCGATCCTGCCTCTGTAACCGGTGTGGTTGCATTCAGGACATCCTTTTCCGCGTTTAAGGGTTTTGCCGATGCCGTCCCAGTTTTCCAGGCCGTAAAGTTCAATCTCTTCATTTGAGGGGCTGTACTCTTCCATACAGCCTGAACAGATTTTGCGCACCAGACGCTGGGCTATCACGGCCCGAAGAGAAGTCGGTATAAGATATGACTCGACTTCAAGATCTAGAAGTCTTGCAATGGTTGAAGCCGTGTCGTTAGTATGAATGGTTGACAAAACCAGATGCCCGGTCATCGCGGCCTGAAAAGAGATCCTTGCGGTTTCAGTATCCCTTATTTCTCCCACAAGGATAACATCCGGGTCCTGCCTCAGAAAATGCTTGATTGCGTTTAAAAAAGTAAGGCCGGCCTGCTCGTTAACCTGTGTCTGCTTGATCAGGGGCAGATGATATTCTATCGGGTCTTCTATGGTTAAAATATTTTTTTCCAGAGCGTTAATCTCTCTTAACATAGAATACAGGGTGGTGGTCTTTCCCGACCCTGTAGGCCCTGCCGCCAGGATAATGCCGTGCGGCTTCATAGTCAGTTTTTTGATTGCCGCCCGGTTATTCTCTCCTAAACCAAGATGCTTCAGCCCGAGAATGATGTTGGTTTTATCAAGAATCCTCATCACCACGTTTTCTCCCTGATACTTTGGCGATGTCGAAGTTCTGATATCAATACTCCGGCCTGAAAATTCAAAGCTGGTGTTTCCCTCCTGGGGGAGCCTTTGCTCGGCTATATTCAAACCGGACATGATTTTCACCCTGGTTACCAGGGGAATATGGATCTGCTTGGGCAGAATAATTCCGCTGCGAAGCACGCCGTCAACCCTGTAGGAAAGCCGGCTGGTCGTTTCCTCAGGCGTGATATGCACGTCGGTCGCTCCGTCACGGACGGCTTTAATAAGAAAAAGCTCCATCAAACGGATAATGGGCGGGCTCGCCTCTCCTTCGGCAGTGCTGCCGGCTAGCGCGGCCGTGATATTTTTGTCTATCTCTTCCTCCAGGGAAGTTTCAACAGCGTAATAGATCTCGACGGCTTCCAGTATACCCTGAAGATCCGAGGCAAAAACTTCAATTTTCTTGCCGGTTTTTCTGCGCAGGGTATCGACGGCTACAATATCGGTCGGATTATTCATTGCAACATGGAGCGTGTCATCCTCCATTGCAAAGGGTATAAGCTCAAACTCTTTTGCCGTCTCCTTTGGGATCTGATTGACTGCCGCCATATCGATATGAACCTGTTTAAGATCCACAAACGGCAAATCAGACGAAAAGGCAACGGCCTGGGACAGGTCCTTCTGGGTAAGAATTCCCAGTCTTAAAAGCACCTTCCCCAGCAGTTCTCCTGTTCGGCGCTGCTCCTGCAGGGCAAGGGCCATCTCCTGAGATGTTATCATCCCTTTTTCTAATAAAACTTCACCTAAAAGTTTCATGGATCTCCTATAAACACGGCTAACGATTCACGTTTTCACGCAATTGTACAATGTGGGACGCCCCCGTGGTTGCCCTGTTTACGAGGTTCTTTCAAGCACCATGCCGACTACGATCGGAGTATTGCCGGGCGTCTGGAACAAAGTAGGTCCCATGAGATAGTCGAGCTCCACAAACCTGGATTTATACCCCGCATCTTCCGCTTCAACATAAACCCAGAAATTATTCGCGCCAAGCGGTTCGAAAACAAAGGAAAAATTTCCGGTTTTATCGGTCACTGCCACAGGCATCTGGGCAATAAGTTCACCCTGCCTGCCGGCTTTTGTGGGGCAAAGCCTGTTATACTTTCTTTTTATAAGATAGATCCTGCAATTTTCAACAGGCGCCTGTTCCACATTCACCACCCTTCCACACACCGTGTACGGGCGTTCATGAGACCAGAAATTGGTGGAAGTGACCCCTTTGTGGGGAAATGAACAGCCGGCCGCACCGGCCGCAAAAAACAAGACCATCAGTATAACCAGTTTTTTTTGCATATGCCCAACCTTTTATGTTATGGTTTTGGTTTTATATCTTTTGTTGTTTCTTTAGATTTCCGGTCATAATACATAAGCAGTCTGACCCGTTCCTTTATCTGCCTGGACAGCCGCGCGTCCGATCTTGTCGTATCCAGATCAAGAGCCTTTTGATAGCATGCAAGCGCTTTTGCGTAACGGCTGCTTTTTTCCAGCAGCGAAGCGTATGAAAGAAGAATCCGCCCGTCATCAGGTGAAAGGCTCAAAATCTTCCTGTAATATTCTTCCGTTAAAGGCAGGTTGTTTTCCTGTTTGGCCAAAAAAGCCAGATTGACAAGGGCCGTCTTTTCCGATGGATTAACCCGCAATGCCTGCATGAACCTGCTCTGCGCCTTTTCATATTGTTTAAGTCTTAGATTGATAATCCCCAAATTTACAAAAGCACGGCTGTTCTCAGGATCGATTTTAAGCACTCCTCTAATAGTATTTTCCGCATCGGAAAACATGCCCTGACGGATATATACCGCTGAAAGATTGGTCAGGGCTTCAATATGCGACGGATCTTCTTTTAAAACCTTCCGGTAAAATTTTATTGCCCCGCCCAGATCCCCTTCTTTTTGCGCCACCAGACCGACCTGATAATAATGGTCGACATCCACGTCCACGCCATTTGATTTTACCGTCTTTACTATCGGGACAATTTGAACCATGGGCTGAACCTTGGACTGAACCTGAGGCTGAACCGGCGGAACATTCTGAACCGGGATGGAACTATCCTCATTTGAAGCCTTTTCCCCGGCTTCAGGTTTTTCAGCTTCAGAAGACGACAGCAGTTT
>JAUVKB010000231.1 GCA_030596405.1 Deltaproteobacteria bacterium | reverse complement strand
GCTGATAATATCCGCTCAAAGGCTCAATTAAAAAAGATTATCTTGGAAGATTTTACAAAAAAGGGGGAAAACAAAAAAAGCGGGGCATTGAAAATGCCTGTGTGGAAAAGCTTTATCAAGGGAAAGGAACTGCATGCCCTCGTAAACTATGTATGGAGTTTAAGTCAGACAAATTAAAATTTAATGCAAGCGGTTGTTAACATGATAAAAGACATCTTCAAAGAAAAATTTTTTCAAATAATCCTGATTGCCTCTATCCTGTTTGCAGGGCTCTATTTTTACAATGAATCGATTAACAACACTATGCAAAGGTCTTATGACAAAGAGTTACGTATGGCGGTTGTCGGGGCCCTGGGAGGGCCGTGTATTCCGATTATCGCCCAGTGCTGCACCTCGAGGAACATATCAGAGGGGATGTATGCCAGGCGGAGCGATATTGTCGGAGGGTTTTGCTTTCATTCGGATTGCGATGTGGTGCATATCCAAAAATTATACTCGGAAAAACATTATACACTGAAAATAAACAAACGAAAAAATAATAATCAAAAATGAAACTGACCAAACAGATAAATATATGTCTTATGGCGGCCGACAATCTGCGCCGGTTTAAGGGTAAAACAATCGCCGTAATTGTTTCTTTAACCATTACAATGGCTGTCTGTTCGTTTATGATGTTTACAAGAGGAGGATTCATAAGGGACGCTGAAACAGCAAGAGATTTTCTGCCTGATGTAACAGTTCAGGGCATAGAAGCAGGCCGTGTGGCTCAAATTTCCCTTGATATAATTCCCAAAATTAAAGACATCCCCCACGTTAAATATGTATTTCCCAGGGTTTGGGGATATATCCCTCTAAAGATCGATGAAACGGATGTTTCATACACACTCATGGGACTTGATATCGACCACTTTCCCCATGAAATAGATCATAATACAAAGAATGAAATAAAATTATTAAGCGCCATTGAAGATGGATATTTTCTGGTGCCCGGGGACAGAAAAAAGGCGGTTTTAGGCTATGGAGTCGCCGAGAGTTTTAGAGTTGATGTGGGAGATATTTTCGCAATAGCCCAAAAATTCGGGGTCGACGTGGGGGAAATAAAAAATATCGGCGACAAGATTAAAATAGAAGACTTGCTGGGCAATAGCGGTGAATTTGAAATTGTGGGTGTTTTCAGCAATAAAGTTCAAATATATACCACCGACCTTATAATCGTTTCCAATGAGGACGCAAGAAATTTTTTTGGTTACGCCGAAGATAAGGCGAGCGATCTTTTGGTCTATCTCGATGACCCGGCACATGCCGACAACGCGGCCTTTATGATTAGCCAGCTCTTTGAAAATACGCGTGTTATGACCAGTAAGGCCTTAACCGACCTGCTAAAAGAGGCTTTCGGGCGCAGAGGAGGGACATTTCAAGCGATGTGGCTCATTATGCTAATGACCCTTTTGCTTCTAATCTGGGCCCAATCCGCCCATATCGGCGTGGATGTAAGCCGTGAAATAGGCATCTTAAAGGCGGTCGGCTGGCAGACAGGGGATATTATCAAATTAAAAATGTTTGAAAGCCTTATTTGCGGGCTCTTTGGAACCATAGGCGGCATATTGTTAGGGTTTGTCTATGCCTTGATGGGCACTCCGGGAATATCGGGATATTGCATCGGCTGCGCCAGTGTTTATCCAAAATTCCCGGTACCGGTTAGTTGTGATTTTGGTTCGTTATTTCTCATTTTTTTACTGGGAGTCGTGCCTGTTACCATGACAAGTGCCATCCCCGCATGGCTCACCGGAACTATCGAGCCTGATGAGGCGATGAGAAGCTAGCAGGAACACGATGCATCGTGCCCCTGCCTAAAACCTGACACCTAACCCCTTTATCAATTAATATTATGATTAAAATTGAGAAAGTTTCAAAAAGATATCAATCCGGTAAAGTCTGGATAAACGCCTTACACAACGTCTCTTTAGATATTAAAGAAGGTGAATTTGTAGTGTTTAACGGGCCGTCCGGTTCAGGCAAATCGACCATGCTTAACATCATCGGATGTTTGACCAGGATATCAAGCGGTCGGTTCCTGCTTGATAATGAAGAAGTATCACACTGGCCGGATCATTTTCTCTCTTCGATCAGAACACAAAAAATCGGTTTTATCTTTCAGCAGTTCAACCTAGTCACAGGATATTCAGCCATAGAAAATGTGGCGCTGCCCCTTTTGCCGCTCGGCATAAGCAAAAATGCCCGCTTGAAAAAAGCCTTCAGCCTTCTGGAAAAGCTGCATATCGAAACCAGAGCCGATTTTATGGCTCAGGAACTCAGCGGAGGACAGCAGCAGCTTGTAGCGATAGCCAGGGCATTAATCAACGACCCAAAAATTATCCTTGCTGATGAACCCATCTCAAATATCGACAGCAGGCACGCTGAAAACCTGATAAATATACTAACCGAATTAAAAAAAGAGGGGAAAACCATAATCGCAACCTCTCATATTCAATCAGGTATTAACAGACTTGCCGACCGTAATTTTACTTTTAAAGACGGCGCAATATCTTAGGATGTTTTATATAATGCCATTCAGTTGGTGAATAATTTTTTTTGTAATGATTTGCTTTATGTGCTTATTAAGTGTCTATTACGAAATAATAGACCCTTAAGTTCAATTTTTTAAAAGTGCTGTCTTGCCAAAAATATATACAGGGTCAAGGCATGTAATCTCACCTTTTACCTTATTGATTCACGTATAATGGAGATATTAAATGACTGAACTCGACGGCGCAAAAAAAATGAGAACCAGAAAAATCATATTTTATACTGTAATTACCTTTTTCATACTGGGTCTTATAGCGGTCTGGTATACCAATTATATGGGCAAATATTCAAAAAAAGGGATATTAACGCTTCACGGATGGGTTGAAGGGATTGAGGTCTCGTTAAGTTCCAAGGTTTCAGGAAACATCATAGAACTGCCGGTTGATGAAGGTGATGAAGTAAAAATCGGAGATCTTATTGCCCGGATCGATTCCGAACAGATCAAATCGCGCCTTGATGCCGCAGCCGCCGGTATTGAAAGCGCAAAGGAAAT
>JAUVKB010000043.1 GCA_030596405.1 Deltaproteobacteria bacterium | reverse complement strand
CGGCCCTGCTGTTATTCCAAAAAAGAAAATGGATATAAACGGTCTCCCCATAAATCCATATGCGCGGGATTATCCTGATGAATTTATTCAGACAGGCATATCCTCCATCGACGGCCTTAATCCCCTTGTAAGAGGGCAGAAACTGCCGATTTTTTCCGGTTCGGGGCTGCCGCACAATCAGGTTGTGGCACAGATTGCAAGGCAGGCAAAGGTGCTTGGGGAAGAAGAAAAATTTGCAGTTGTATTCGGCGCAATGGGAATAACCTATGAGGAGGCGGCTTTTTTTATCAGGGAATTTACGGAATCGGGCGCAATAGAGCGGGCCGTGCTCTATCTGAATCTTGCAGATGATCCGGCAATTGAAAGGATTGCCACGCCCAGGGCAGCATTAACAGCAGCCGAATTTCTTGCCTTTGATGAAGGGATGCATGTGCTTGTAATCCTGACCGATATTACAAACTATTGCGAAGCATTAAGGGAAATAGCCGCAGACAGAAAAGAGATTCCAGGAAGAAGGTGTTATCCGGGCTATCTTTATACGGATCTTTCCACAATATACGAAAGGGCATGCCGCATAAAAGGAAAAGCCGGCTCCATAACTATGATTCCCACCCTGACCATGCCCGAGGATGATAAAACACACCCGATCCCCGATCTGACAGGCTATATTACCGAAGGTCAGATAATACTCTCCAGGGCTTTGTATAAAAAAAATATAGCCCCTCCCATTGATGTGCTCCCTTCACTTTCCAGGTTAAAAGATAAGGGTATAGGAGCAGGGAAGACAAGAGAAGATCATGGGGATGTGTCCAACCAGTTATTTGCCGCATATGCCAGGGGAAAAGAGGTGCAAGAGCTTGCAGTCATACTGGGAGAAACCGCTTTAACCGATATTGACAGACTTTATTTTTCCTTTGCGCAAAACTTTGAAAACAGATATGTTTCCCAGGATTATTATACAAACAGATCTATAGAGGAATCAATCGATCTGGGCTGGAAGCTGCTGAAAGCATTCCCCAAAAAAGAGTTAAAGAGAATAAAAGATATTTTTCTGGAAAAGTATTTTAATGCTGGAAAATAAGAGATGATTCTTGATATAAGCCCCACCAGAATGGAGCTTTTGAGGCTCAAAAAAAGACTCTCCATTGCAATCCGAGGTCATAAACTTTTAAAAAGCAAGCTTGATGAGTTAATTCGGATGATGCTTGCACTGGTAAAAGATGCCTTGCATTTGAGAAAAAAAACAGACGATAAATTTGCAGAGGCAAACAGATACATGGCTGTGGCCGGATCTTCCACCTCTACTGAAATTTTAAACGCAGCGCTTATGGTATCTGAAAAAAAGCTGAAAATAGACCTGAAATACAGACAGATATTTAATATAAAAGTTCCTGAATTTTCTGCCCGGTCAACCAAAGGGCACAATAGCTATGGTTTTGCACAAACAAGCGTCGGGCTTGACTTCGCTCTTGAAATTTTCGATAAAACAGTCAAACAGCTCATAGAGCTTTCTGAAAAGGAAAAAAAAATTCAGCTCATAGGTGATGAAATTCAGAAAACCAGAAGGAGGGTCAACGCGCTTGAATATATTCTTATTCCCAACATTGAAGAAACTTTAAAATATATAACAATGAAACTGGAAGAGCGCGAGAGAGACAATCAGGCACAGCTTATGAGGGTAAAAGATGTTGTCAGAGCCCCGCTGGCTCCAACTTCGGCATATCCGGGGAGTTCAAAGAGTCCATTGTAAAAAAGACAAGAGCAGTAGCGCCTGGAATCCCGCATCATGTGACGCAGCGTGGAAACAGCAGACATTTTTCAACAATGTCGGAAAAAAAAGGTGTCCCAGGAATTTTCTCAGCTTGTTTTCCGGAAGGCCTGTTTAATCACCGGCATTAGCTGGTCATCCAGGTCTTGTTTAAATATCACTCCATCAACACCGGCCTCCCTGATTTCTAAAACCTTGTCGTCTTTTTCTGAAAGACCTGTCATGACAATTATTTTTATCTTTGAGTAACGCTCGTTCTTGCGGATATAGCGAATAAATTCAACCCCGTCCATGTTCGGCATCATTATATCTGCAAAAACCAGTTGGGGCATAAAAGCGGCCAGCCTGGCAATACCGTCGATACCATCAGATGCCTCCATGACCTTTGATTCAGGGAGATTTCTCCGCAACAGCCGGATCATGGCTTTTCGTATTTTCTTTTCATTATCTACGATCAAGATACGTTTTCCATCAGTTATCTTTGTTTCCCCCGTCCATTTGGCAAGCATCTCCTGTATTTCTTCAGGTTTGAAAGGTTTGGAGAGATAGTCATCCATGCCGACCTTAAGATATTTTCCTCTGTCTCCTTTTAATGCATTGGCTGTCAGGGCAATAATGGGGATATAAGGGGATGACGATTCCGTTTCCAGTTTCCTGATCTCCCCTGTGGCCTCCACCCCGCCCATTATCGGCATCTGGATGTCCATCAGTACCAGATCAAAGCCGCCCTTCTTGACCGCTTCAACAGCCTCTTTGCCGTTTTCCGCCACGGTTATTCCATAGCCCAGTTTCTTAAGCAGCTTCTTCGCAAACATCTGGTTAACCTTGTTATCTTCGGCCAATAGGATATTTACCTTTCTTTCTGCCTCTTTGAGGGTATGGCGGGTGATAAGATCCCGCTCTTTTGCATCATGATCCGGGCCTCCCTTATCCCCATCAGGGTTCAACCTTCGTCTTACCGTTTCCATGATTGCATCAAATAGAGAGGATTGCTTTATGGGCTTGATCAGGTAGGTAGAGATTCCTAACTCCCTGCACTTCTTGCCATCTCCTTTTTGCCCGACTGATGTAAGTATTATGATTGATGTATGTTTGAGCCACCCTCTGGTTTGCATTTCTTTTGCCACAGAAAAACCATCCATATCAGGCATCCGGGCATCAAGGAGCACAAGTTCATAAGGTTGCTTTTCTTTTTGCGCCTTTGTCATGGCCTCAAGGGCATCCTCCCCGTTTGATACGGAATCAGGTGCAAGATCCCAATGCCTGAGCAGCGTTTCCATATAATGCAGATTTGTATGGTTGTCATCCACTATCAGGGTTTTCAGGCCTTTAAGGTCAGCATCAAACAGCCTGTTGACCGCTTCTCCTTTTTCTTCCTGAAGACCAAGGGTTATTGTAAAGTGAAAAGTAGAGCCGGGGCCGGCTTTGGATTGAAGCCCGGCCGGGCTTTCAATCCATATTTTGCCTCCCATCATATCTACAAACTGTTTTGAGATGGTTGTGCCGAGGCCTGTGCCGCCATATTCCCTGCTGGTTGAACCGTCGGCCTGGGTGAAACTCTCAAATATCGCCTCCTGCCGGTTTTTTGGAATACCTAGGCCCGTATCGGATACGGCAAAATGAAGAACGACCGAATCTTTTTGTTCTTTTTCAAGTTCAACGCTGATAAGGATCTCTCCCTGTTCGGTAAATTTAACGGAATTACCTGCCAGGTTGACAATGATCTGCCGCAGGCGTCCTGGATCGCCGATAACAGCGTCAGGCGCTGCCGGACTTATATGGGATTGGGATATCAATTCCAGGCCTTTTTCCGCCGCACGTACTGCAAGAGCATCGGCCGCTCCTTCCACGACAGCACGGAGACTGAAATTGATATTTTCCAATTCCATCTGTCCGGCCTCTACTTTTGAAAAATCCAGGATATCATTGATGACTGAAAGAAGATGACCGGCCGAAGACTTGACCATGCCAAGGTTTTCTCTCTGTTCATAGGTCAGCTCAGTATCCAGGGTCAAATCGGTCATCCCTATAATGCCGTTCATAGGTGTGCGAATTTCATGACTCATGTTGGCTAAAAATTCACTTTTGGCTGCGCTTGCTGATTCTGCTTTTAAGGCCATCCTGTCGGCATGTTCTATAGCTTCCTTTAAGTGTTGATTACTATTTTTGTAGCGTTTTTCACTGTTAATAAGTTCCTTTTCCGCCCGGTCACGCTCGCGGATACGCCGCCCCATGCGCGAAGCACCGAAACCGATCCCGCCAAGGCCCAGCAGCCAAATAAAGCCGCAGCCTATTGTGACGGAGGCCATTTGGTCATGCATGAGCGTCCACAGCGGCGCCATCGGCACTGACACACTAATTCCACCGCGCAGGTCTCCCTCCTCGTAACCCTGCTTCGCATGGCACTTTAAGCAGTTTTTTTCCGTGATCATCGGTCGCATAAGGCGCAGGTATTCCGTGTCACCGATTTTCGCAAGTTCAGCCACCACGGTCTCCCCATGCTCGAACGCTCGGAGCGCCTTGACCTCCCACGCGTCCGGAGTATTTTCCAGGCGAAGCGGGTTCAGACTGGTGATGTGGTCCTGATGGCCGAATTGCTCGCGCCCGAGCTCATGCACCTGACGGGTCATGTAGGCCGGATTTACCATAGTCAATTCCAGGCCCGATGTGGTCGTGACATCGCGATTCTTGATGTAAGACAGATATGGGTTGGGCGGCGTTTCCTTGGTCGGCGGTACGTAGACGCCCCCATGTCCGGCAATCCAGCGACGGAAGACCATGTCTTTCTCAAACGAGTGCGACGCCTGGATACGTGCCGACTCCAGCGTATTCTTGTATATTTCGAAAAGGTGCCATCCCAACCCCAGGACGATAACCCCCGTCCACACCGCCGTGAAAAGCCACCCGAAGCGTTTAATCATGAACACCCTCCAGCCGATACGCTTTTTAGGCGGCGTTTTTTTTGGGAGGGGGGTAGTATTCCATCTTTTTTATGCTCCTTTTCTTTTTTCTTCAGCGGGTGGGAATAAATTGCCAAACTCTCGAAGTTGAGGGCCGCTCCGGAGGCCGGGTATGATTTTGCGCCAAATCCTGTTTCTGCATAACGATTATTCATATGATTCTTCTTAAAACCAATACGTCAATTTATTGACTATAGTATTCTCCTCTGAAGGGATTGAAGGGGAGGCATGATCCAGGTTTCCTTTCAATCCGGTGTTTTCTTTGGGCTTTCAACATCCAGACCGGCTTTGCTCCTATATTTTTCATTATCCTTACAGTTATGGTCTGCAAATATTATGCCGTATTTATGAGGTAAAACTGGTTCCAGTACGGAGTTTGGTGCAAAGATTTCAGCCAGTGTTGTTGAAGGCTTTACTTTTGCTGATCGCATCAGTTGGAACAATTTCAATGAATCAACGGATCTGATAGACCAGATCACTGCCTACATGGCCAGGCATGGCTTTTATCCCGAGTCGGTTCATGCGGATAAGATTTACCGGGCTCAGGGTAATAGAAGGTTCTGTAAAAAGCATGGTATTCGCATGTCAGGGCCTAATCTGGGCAGGCCCCCGAAAACAACTGAGGAAAACAAAGCCAGGCACCAAGAGGCCAGGCGACAAGCACATTCAGGAAACCCTGCCTCGAAATGGATATTAGGATATTAGGTGGTCACCACGTCCTGCTTCCTGGAAATTTTTCTTTTTGCCCTCGACTTGACCCTTTGACTTGACTATTATATTTTTATATAAGGAGGTGACAATATGAAAACCATGGGAATAAGCAAATTTAAATCACATGCCTTGAAAATTTTGGACCAAGTCGCCAAAACACAGGAAATTATTGTCATAACAAAGAGAGGTAAGCCATTAGCCCAAATAACACTTTATCGTAATTCTGATATAAATCCTAAACCAGGCAAACTTTCTGATACTCTTGTTTTTGAAAAAGACATCATTTCACCTTTGGATGAGGAAATGTGGGATGCCTGTAAATGATATATCTGCTCGATACTCATACCTGGATCTGATGGAATATGAATCCACAGAAGTTATCGCACTCTCTCCCCTTTTATCATACCGCTCAACCGTACTCCCCCAAGCTTTCAATAATGATCCAGCTGATCAAATTATTGTAGCAACAGCGCGTGAGGAAAATGCCACAATGCTGACGAAAGACGGAAAAATTCTTGCTTATGAAAATGTTCGAAGTCTCTGGTAGTCTGATTTTTAGCGTTTTTCTTGGCATAATGCCAAGCAGGTCGTAATATAGATTATTTTGTCAGTTAAATATTAGATAATACATTCAATGCCACTCAGAACAATCGAACAACTTACCATATCTTGTATTATATTATTTAAAATATACCGCCCATTGTGTTTTTTTTCTTTACAATCTGTCAATTATAAATTAAAACAGTTTGAAAAAATGGCAGTTTTCAGTATCTATAGACGCTTGCAAAGGTTTTTCTTTGAACCCATAATAGAAGAGATTTTCCTGCATGAAACTTAAAAAGCTGGAAATAACCGGATTTAAATCATTTCATGAAAAAGTCAGCATCGAATTTTCCTTCGGCATTTCTGCAGTTGTAGGTCCAAATGGCTGCGGTAAAAGTAATATAATCGATGCATTGAGATGGGTAATGGGAGAACAGAGCGTAAAGCAGCTCCGTGGGAAGTCGATGGAGGATGTGATATTTTCCGGCACGAACGGAAAGCCGCCGTTAAGCATGGCAGAGGTCTCCTTAACCCTTTTAAATGACAACGGCAATGTGCCTGAGGAACTTAAGGACTTTTCTGAGATTATGTTGACAAGACGGCTTTACCGATCCGGAGAGAGCGCCTATCTTATTAACAAGCGGGCGTGCCGTCTCAAGGATATACATAATGTTTTCTGGGGAAGCGGCATGGGGGCAAAATCATGTGCCGTAATTCAGCAGGGAAGCATTGGTGCAATTACAGATGCAGGGCCTGAAGAAAGACGGTTTATTATCGAGGAAGCCGCCGGGATTACAAGGTATAAAAACCGTAAAAATGAAGCTCTTCACAAAGTGAAGGCCACGGATCAGAATATTTTACGACTCAACGACATTATTGCCGAGATAAACCGTCAGATGGCGACCCTGAAACGTCAAGCGAAAAAAGCAGAACTGTATAATGATTATAATGATCGTATAAAAGAGATAGATATATATCTTGGACTTTATTATTACGATGATTATACGAAACGGACCAAAGCAAGCGGTATATTGCTAAATGACCTTAAAAATGCAGATATTGAGCATACATCTAAATTAAAGGAACTTGATGCTGCTGTTGAAGAAATAAAACTGGAGCAATGTCAAAAAAATCAGGATATTTCAGAACAAAAATCCCGCAAATTTGAAATACACCGCACTATAGACAGGCTGGAAAATGATCTTGCACACTTTCGCAATGATGTAAAAAGACTTGCAGATGAAACCTCATCTCTTGAGTCTGCACGCAGGGATCTCGAAGAAAAGAACAGGGGCATGATTTCTGAAGTTGCCGAGGTTGAAAAAGAGAACGAAAGTCTTAATCAAGAGATAAAGGGTGTTAACTCTGCATTAGAAGAAGAGAAGAAAGCCTCCCAAGATACAAAGGATCGATTATTAATCTTAAATCAGGCGATCGAGAGAAGCAAAACAGAACTTATGGATCTTGTAGCACAAGAGGCAAGACACAAAAACATATGCCAGAACGCTTCAAACAACAAGGAAAGCCTTAAAAGGCGTTTGGAAAGGATAGATGAAGAAGAAGTAACGGCAGGCGAGAAGTTGATCGATCTGCAGAACAATAAATCCAGAGCACAAAAAGCATTGGAATCGTTTAAACGTGAAATCAGTGATCTGAAAGAACGTATTGATGCTTTAAGTGAGCATCTGGAAAATAAAAGCAGGGCGCTTGGCAAGCAGGTCAAATTTGTCCAGACTTTGGAATTGGATCGAAACAAGGACAAGTCAAAGTATTCCACGTTAAAGAAAATGGAAGATAACTTTGAGTGGTACAAAGACGGCGTCAGGGCGATAATGAAAGCGCAAACTCAAAAGGATGCAGTTCAAAATCCGGCCATGCCTGACAACAGTTGTAAGCAGCCGGTTAAAGTCATAGGGCTGATGGCCGATATCATCGAACCGGAACCATCCTTTGAAACGGCTATAGAGGCGGTTCTGGGAGAATCTTTGCAATATATTCTTGTAAAAAATCATGACGCAGGCTGCAAACTTATCGACGATCTTAAAAGACAAAAGTCAGGCCGGAGTGGATTTGTCCCGGTATCATCCGTCAGACAGATAGAATGTAAAGGAGAAAAGGTGTCAGACCCGGAAAAGATGCTTATAAATCATGTTTCCATAAAGCCGGGTTTTGAAAGAGTAGCAAAAGCGCTTTTAGGACACGTTGTATTTGCGGTTGATATCGAAGAAGCCTTGCGGATATACAACAATGGCTCTTTTAACACTATTGTCACTAAAAGCGGTGACGTTATTTCCGATCAGGGCATTATGATCGGTGGGAGCAAAGACAGGCTGTCCGGCATTCTTGCAAAAAAACAGGAGGTAAAAAATCTTAAGCGGAAGATTGCAGCGATGGATCTGAAGCTGGAAATTGTCCGTAATGACCAAAAGGAGAAAGAAGCTGCGCTTCGCACTATTGAAAGCGAGATGCAAAAACTTATCGAACAAAAAAACAGGGCCGGGCAAAACGAGATTGAAGCTGAAAAAGTTTTTTATAAGGCAACCGAAAGCTTAAAACACGCCCGCCGCCATCTTGAAATTGTCCGTTTGGAACAGGAACAACTTCTTGGGGAAAGAGATGATATTGATAAAGAGATGGTCAAACACAACAAGGCTGCTGCCGAGGTCGAAAGTTTAGTGAAAAAAGCTCAGGAGAGCGTGGTGGAAACAACGGGAAAGATAGACATTGCAACCTCTGAAATGGAAAATTTCAACCACAGGATTGTTGACCTCAAACTCAAATTTACCGCTTTAAATGCCAAAATAGAAAACAGCAATAATACCTTGAGGCGGATTAAGGAGTTTCAGAAAGACGGAATAGAACGACTCGAACAGCTTTCCCTGGAAATTGTCCGGAAAAATCGGAAGAAGATCTCTTTAAAGCACAAAACAGAAGAATATGAACAGACCCTCTCGGGCATGTATGATGAAGTAAATCGTCTTGAACAGGCCATTGGAAACAATGAGGCCGACTATAATGATATTGATGCCAGATTAAAAGAAAACGATAGTGTCGTGTCGGATATTCAAAGCAGGCGTGGAAAAACTTTGGAAAAGATCCGTCTGCTTGAGCTTGAGCAAGCCCAAAACAGGATAAAACGAGAGAATATTGCAGACCGTTTATCAGAAAACTACCGTAAATCATTTTCCGAACTCAGGATCGAATTTAACGAAACATCAAACAATTATAACGAATCACAGGAAATATCGAAAGATGAAATGGAGAATAAATTATCCCTTTACAGAAAAAAGATTGCGAGTATCAGTGATGTTAACCTGGGAGCGATAAAGGAGTATGAACAGAACAAAGAACGCTACGATTTTCTGTGCGCACAACGGGACGATCTTGTTAAGGCAGTAAATGATCTTAATAAGGTGGTAAGAAAGATAGACAGTATAACGCAGGAACGATTCATTAAAACTTTTAATCAGGTGAACGAAAAACTAAACGAGGTCTTTCCCCGTCTTTTTGAGGGGGGGAGCGCTGATCTTGTTCTTACGGAACCTGACAGACTGCTTGAGACAGGTGTTGAGTATATGATCCATCCTCCCGGGAAAAAACTTACCAGAATGAGTCTTCTCTCCGGTGGTGAAAAGGCTCTTTCAGCTATTGCTTTAGTCTTTTCTATATTTTTAATAAAGCCTGCTTCTTTTTGTCTCATGGATGAAATCGATGCGCCGCTTGATGACGTCAATGTTTTTCGTTTTAACAACCTGCTGAAAATCATAGGTGAGAAGTCTCAGATTGTAATGGTGACTCACAATAAAAACAGCATGGAATTTGCTGATATTTTGTTCGGTATTACCATGCAGAAAAAAGGAATTTCCGAGATTGTTTCCGTAGATTTGGAACGGCATGGAGGACTAAACTGATTATGGCATTCGGATGGCTTAAAAACAGGTCTGACAAACAGGACAAAACAGAGCCTGTTGCACAATTTGTTGAACAATCTGTTGAAGAACAGGCAATAAAAGAAAAACCTTTTTTCCCCCGCCTGAAAAATGGCCTGGCCGCAACTCGTAAAACACTTACGGGTGGTCTCGATACTATTTTTGCAAAAAAAACGGTTATTGACGACAAAGTTTTAGAGGAGATCGAAGAGCTTTTGATAACTTCTGATATCGGCGTTAAAACCGCATCGGCTCTTATACAGAGCATTTCAAAAGGCCCTTCAAAGATATCGGACGTCAAGCAATTTAAAGAGTATCTTAAAGAAGAGATATGCTCGTTTCTTTCCATACAGGCGCCAACCCATAAAAATATTGCCGTCAAGCCTTATGTCATAATGGTGGTAGGCGTAAACGGAACAGGCAAAACAACTACTACCGGAAAATTAGCGGCAAGATTTGGGGCTGATGGCAAAAAGGTTCTTGTCGCTGCTGCCGACACATTTCGGGCCGGCGCAGTAAAACAGCTCGATATATGGGCTGACAGAGCCGGTGCGGAAATCGTAAAACAGAGAGAAAATGCAGATCCTGCCGCTGTTGCATATGACAGTATTGAAGCTGCGCTGGCAAGAGGATCAGACATTGTTCTTGTTGATACCGCCGGCAGGCTCCATACAAAAATAAATCTTATGGAAGAATTAAAAAAGATCAAAAGGACGATTTCAAAAAAGCTCCCGGATGCGCCGCACGAAACCCTTCTTGTTTTAGACGCAACAACAGGTCAGAATGCTTTGACTCAAGCCAAATTGTTCAATGATGCTGTAGGCATCACGGGCATTGCCCTTACAAAGCTTGACGGAACAGCCAGGGGAGGGATTGTTGTCAGTATTTGCGAAACCCTTGAAATACCGTTGCAGTTTATCGGGTTTGGAGAAAAGATTGAGGATCTACAGCCCTTTGACCCAAAACAGTTTGTAGAGGCGCTGTTTTAGAAACAGCTTCTAGTGAAACCTCTGATTGCCTTTCCTCGAAAATTATTTCGATTATTGATAAAACAATTATTCATAAAAAATGGGGCTTTTTGAAAGCACGGCTATTAAGTGTTTACAGAATTATTATTTGCAGATAGAACCAGAAAGCGGGTTGATATGAAATATTTTTAAAAAAAGTGTGTAAAATATTGAAATTTATATTGACTTTAAAAAAGACCTGCTATATTGGCTCTTTAAATAGCCATACAGTCCATATTAATCCATGCAGTCCATGTTAATCAAAAAAAGGGGGTAAAGCATTATGACAAAGGCGGATTTGGTAGAAAAGATGGCAAATGACGCAAAAATTACCAAGGTTGCTGCAGCAACTGCGTTAGAAGCTTTTATGGATGGGGTAACAAAGGCGCTTAAGAAAAAAGACGGCAAGGTTGCACTTGTCGGCTTTGGAACTTTTTCCAAAATTCGCAGGAAAGCACGAAAGGGACGCAACCCTCAAACAGGCGAACCGATTAAGATTAAAGCATGCAATGTGGTAAAATTCAGGCCTGGTAAAAAACTCAAAGAAGCGATATAAACAAAAAGAGCGGTCTACCGGGGTTTAACCGGGCAGACCGCTTTAATTTCCATCAACCCGAATTTAATTAACCTAAATTTAATTAAACCTGAATTTAATTAAACTTGAATTTAATTAAACTTGGGACCCGTTATTAATAGACGATAATAAACTCATTAAACTCACCCTTATAATTTTTCCATTCAACATCGATACTTTTTACATCTGCAGCAGGCGGACCTTTCATGCACCAGTCGATAAGTGAACGGATACTGTCTGCGTCTCCTTCAAATTCAGCTTCAACGGTTCCGTCCTGTAAATTTCTTGCCCAGCCCGATATACCATATTTTTTAGCGGCATATTTTGTTTCCATTCTAAAAAAAACGCCTTGGACCCTGCCGCTGACTATAATACGGGCTCTTGCTTTTTCAGTCATACACCCCTCACATTAACATTTTTTCCAGGATTGATTCGCCAATAATATTTATTTTAAGTTCTTTTGCCCGTTCAAGTTTTGAGCCTGGAGATTTTCCGGCAACAAGATAATCCGTGTTTTTGCTTACAGAACCGCTGACTTTACCACCGGCCGTCTCGATATCCTTTTTTGCTTTACTTCTTGTCATGTTTTCAAGGGAGCCCGTTAAAACAAAGATTTTCCCTTCAAGCGGTTTTTTGCCGCTTTCTACTTCTTCAAAGATTTTTACTCCGCTGTTTATGATACGGTTTACCACTCTTAAATTTTCACTTTGCCTGAAAAAAACCGCAACACTTTCAGCTACAACAGAACCTATGCCTTCAACGGCTTCAAGCTCATCCTGAGTTGCTGATAAAAGTTTTTCCAGGTTTTTAAATCTATCTGCCAGAATTTTGGCTATATGTTCTCCCGCATGGCGGATACCGAGCGCATACAGGAACCGGCCAAAATCTATCTTCTTGCTTTTTTCAATGGCGTTTATAAGATTTTTTGCCGATTTTTGTCCCATACGCTCCAGCTTTTGCAATATATCTTCATTTAAATAAAATATATCGGCATACGAAGAAAGCGCTCCCGTTTTTACCAATTGCTCAACCAGTTTATCTCCCAGT
>JAUVKB010000144.1 GCA_030596405.1 Deltaproteobacteria bacterium | reverse complement strand
TATAAGGGGGCAGGTAAGATAAGATATTTGTGGTTGGGGGATTGATGGGGATTTTTGTGATACTTTTGTGCGACTATTCGGGGGGTTATGTGAGACGGGGTTGTTTATTTTTTGGGGATTTTAAAGATGAGATATTTGACGGTTTTTGGGGTGTTTTGAGCGGATTTTTGCAAGTAAAATAAGAAATTTGATTATTTTTTAATTCGTGTTGTCGGGCAACTATTTTGATATTTTTCCCACAAATTATACCACCAGGTTCCTTTCATTTCCGGGATCGGAAAATCGAATTTACATTTCGGGCAGATGTGTTTTGCAGGTTTAAAGACAAGCCATAAAAACATAATACCAACTACGATAAAAAGAGGCCAAATTAAAAAAGAAACAAAAAATAACGCAAGAAATACTAACCATAACCCACATCCGGATCCCTGCACACTTGCCTTACCTTCATAATTACAATTCGGACATTTGATTTGTTTTGCCCATAAAGCGAATGCCATAATCACTCCTTTAAAAAATTACAACACCTTTTTTTCAGGTAAATCCTTTTCGATAGTCTTTAGGCGGGCCTTTAGGTCGCTGTTTTCTTTTTCGAGATGGGCTATTAATTTTTTTTGCGACAAGATCAGTTCGTTTTTTAAATCCACACCGGCGCCATACCCGGGCACCGATTCAGCCACATGCACAACCTCAGTTTCTTCCTTATTATATAGAGGCTCTGGTTTGTCAATCTGTTTTTTCTCGCCAGGTGGTCCTGGTCCAGGCCCCTTATCCATTAAAAGCCAGTCAAGTGAGCATTCTAAAACCTCAGCAAGTAAAATAGCATAATCACCTTTTGGTAACGATCCTGATTCATAAGTTTGGATAGTGCCTTTATCCCCTCCGATTTTTTTAGCCAATTCAGGCTGAGAAAAACCGAATAATTTTCTCCTTTCCTTTAGCTTTTTACCGAAAATCTGGTTCCGGCTTGGAGGCCTCTGGCCGGAACCAGAGCCGGAACCAGATTGTGAAGCTAAAAACACGTTATTTTCTTTATCATCTCCCATAGTTACAATATATAAACTGTAAAAACCGAAAAAAATATGCCGGAACCGAAAAAAATAGTTGACAGCCGAAAAAATACGGTTTATAGGTCAATTCAATCGGTCAAATTAAAACAGCAAAAAAAAATGAACAAAGGAGTCCACAAATGAGCAAAGAAATAGCGAATATTTGTTCTGAATGTAAAAAACAACTTACTTACACCCCAAACGCTGAGGCGCCCTTTTGTGAATTTTGCGGTGCTAAGGTTTTTCAGAGTGAAGATAATTTGCTCCACAATACCGACAAAACTTCGCTTCCTCAGACTGAACAGCCTTACCGCATTTTGGGCATTTTGAAATAACGGCGGTTCCGCAGAGTTCGCAATGCATTATTTCATCTTTAACGGGGCCATAATTAAAATATTTTTTACATTTAGGGCAGATACTTAAATATTTTTCAGCCATTATAAAAACCTCCAATTAAAATAAAATAATGATGAATAAAACACACGATATGCCGCCGGTTGAGATACGGATCGCTCTGATCAGGGCCGGGATCACTCAGGCGGAAATAGCACGGCAAACCAAAGTGGTTGCATCTCATGTGTGCCGGGTTATCGACGGCACAGATTCTAATGACAGGGTTCGCCGCGCAATCGCGGCTGCTATTGGAATCGATATTAAACGGGTCTGGCCATCTATTTATTTATATGGCGAAGCGAGAAAGCCAGGGCGTCCGAAAATCGAATCATCGTTTACATTGCAATAGTAAAAAAAGGCAAACAAGTCAATGTCTAAGTCGAGATCGAAGATAGACGATAAGCAGATAACCATTTATGAGTATTTGCAAAACCTTTCAGAACAATCCCACATAGACACATCCAACAACGAAGGACAATTCAGGGTTATCGACCGGCTTCGCGCATCGCTGAGGGCTGCTATAAAAAGCTGCCCGCTTTCCAGGCATCAAATCGCAGGTGAGATGAGTCACCTGCTTTGCGAATCCATAACAAAAGAAATGATCGATTCCTGGACCAGGGAATCTGACGAAATAAACGGACGCCCAGGGCGCCATATCCCCGCTGAATATTTACCGGCACTCTGTCAGGTTACTGGATGTAATGAACCGCTGGTTATATTAGGTCGGATGACAGGGCTTTTTGTTTTGCCTGGGCCGGAGGCTTTGAGGGCTGAGATACAGAAAATTGACGAACAAATTAAATCGGCTCAATCGAAAAAGAAAAAGCGGTTAATGTTTTTAAAAGAAATAGAGGAGACCAAATGAGACATATCTGCGCATGGTGCAAATGTGAAACCGCGCCGCCGGACGGCACTGCCGATGACGATTTGATTAGTCACGGTATATGCGAGGAGTGTAAAAATCTTGTTATGGCGGAAATAAAAATGACAGCGACCAAAGATCAGCAAATAGAAGGGGAGATATAAAAAATGAAAGTGGTATCAAGCGCGAAAGAAGAATCATTAACAGCAGAAGAAGAAAAAATATTCAATGATCTCGAACTAATAATCACTAAAAACTTCAAAGTATTTTATGAGGTTGGTTGCGCACTAACAACAATCAGGGATTTAAGGTTATACCGTAAAGCACACCCCACATTTGAGGATTATTGCCACGCGCGCTTTGAGATTTCCAGACAAAGCGCATACCAATATATATCCGCCCGGGAAGTTATGGATATTTTGTCTGCCAGTGGCGGTCAAAAATTATTGCCACTAAATGAACGTCAGGTCAGGCCATTGACCAGGCTGGAGCCGGGTGTACAGGCGCAGGCATGGGAAAGCGCTGTGACATCGGCTCCAGATGGTCATATTACAGCAAAGCATGTGGCCGAGGTTGTCGCGGGCATCACGGGGGCGGAAGTTAAAGAAAAAGCAGAGAAAATCAAGAAGGAGATGGAACCTGCTGTATCGGATAATTTTCACAACGCTTTATGGACGCTGATTAACGTTATCAGAGATGAGATGCGCGGGCCGCTGAAGGCTAAGCGGAAAAAAGTGATGATTGAGTCTGTGCAAAGCGTTGAAAGGCTATTGGCGGAATAGGGAAATGGATTCAACCACTATCATAACAAAGGAAATCGCAACAATCCTCGGCATGTCTGCGAGGGCTGTAAGGAAGCGGGCGGAAAAAGGAAAGTGGCAAACCCAAGAGTCCGCGAATCAAAGATATTTCATAATATCTTGCCTTCCAGAGGACATTAAAATCGCCATATCCGCCTACAGACAAAAACAACAATCTTTGGTTCCAGCTTTACGTCCTGCCACCTACACTCCGGCGCTCCCTGACCCAGGGCGCCGGGGCCTGCCTTCCGGGGCCAGATTAGACAAGGGCATGGCGAAGGCTGATCTGCTTAATCTTTATATGCAGGCCCTGGGCAAAGCGATACATGGCCGCAAAATACATACCCGCAAAGAGTTTATGCGGGCATATAATTCCGGCATTGCATATCCGAAAATATTTGAGATTGTCGGTAAGGTGAATTGGAAAACTATCGAGGGCTGGAAACGCACGCTGAAAAACACCGGCGAGACATTTGAGTTGTGCGATCACCGCGGTTTTTGCAAGCGCGGGCAGCGCATATTGACGGACCAGCAAAAAGACATCTTGCTGCAATGCGCCCTCCATCCAAACAAACCGCTGATTTCCGAGGCGATCCGCATGGCATGGTCGATAATGCACACAAAAGGCATTCCGAACGGAAATTCGGCATCGACATACAGGCGGTGGCTGCAGGACTGGGCATCGGTCAATTATCATATATGGACATTTTCTCGCGAAGGCGCCAAGGCATGGAACGATAACTGCGCGATGTATATCGAGCGTGATTATAACCTGATTAATGTCGGTGATATTGTGGTTGCAGACGGCCACGTGCTTAACTTCGAAATCCTCAATCCCTGGACAGGCAAACCTAAACGCATGACGCTGATCGTCTGGCTTGACATGAAGAGCAGCTTCCCGCTTGGTTGGGAAATCATGCCGACCGAAAACACGCAGGCGATCAGTGCAGCTCTCCGCAGGGCTATCATTACCCTGGGTAAATATCCGCAGGTAGCATATCTGGACAATGGCAGGGCATTCAAATCTAAATTTTTCAACAATGTAGAATTCGATGAGGCCGGTTTCGCGGGACTTTACAAGCGATTAGGCATGAAAACAATTTTTGCGTGGCCGTATCATGGGCAGTCAAAAACAGTGGAACGATTCTTCGGCACGTTTGCAGAGCTGGAGCGCTGGGCACCGACATATTCCGGCACATCTATCGAAAATAAACCTCCGCGCATGATGCGAGGGGAAAAAGAGCATCGCCGTATATATAATAAGGTGATGGGTGATAATGTCCTGACGATGGAGCAGGGGCACAGAGCGATTGCCGCATGGTTCGACCAATATGCGCAAAGGCCACAGCGCGGGCACCTCGAAGGCCGTGCGCCCGCTGATTTATTCCTGGAGGAAAGAGGCCCAGGGGTGGATAAGGCCGAGCTTACATATTTAATGATGACCCGCACGTGCCGCGCCATCCGGCAAAACGGCATAAACCTGCCGATATGCAAAAAACACACAAATCAGCCCGGTACAAATTATTATCATCCGGCCTTGTATGGCCGCAGGCATACAGCGATTGTAAAATACGATATACAGGACCCGTCCTGCATATATGTGTTTGATCTGCATAACGAATTCATCTGCAAGGCCACCCCGGTTGAAAAAGACCATCCCGCTGCCTACATTCTGGGCACATCTGAAGATCAGGAAAAACTAAAGAATCATATCAAGCTAAAAAAGCATCAGGAAAAAGAAGTGGGCGCGATTGCGAGGGAAATGCTGGAGCTGGAAGTGTTGCCGGCGCTTGGTCGGCAGATGGAGGCCGTAATAGACCAGAGGTCAGATATCAGAAGTCAGAAGTCAGAAGGGATACGCCGGATTCCGCATTTGAGCGACGATGCAAAAAAGCTGGAGAAGGAAATGGCGGCGCTGCTGTTGAAACAGAGCGATGAGAAGGCGATGGAAGAGAAGAAGACGAAAGCGCGCATCGCGGAAGGGATGAAGCAATATCATGAAAGCCTGGGCAAAACTATTCGCAGGCAGGATATGCACCCGGATGTAGTGATTGAGCATGAAGATATACTGGATGATTCGCCTGAAATATGGAAAGTCCTGCCGCAAATGCCGGAGGGTCACAGGTATGAAAAGCTTGTGGAGTTTGAGGTTCGCGGCTGGGTGATACCGAAGGAGTGGATGGCGTTTATGAGCTATTTTGAGCAGACGCCGGCATATCTGGATCGTCAGGATTATTATGAGGAGCATCGGGGGCGCGTGGCGGAGATGTTTCAGGACGGGCTCACGCAAAGGCGCGAAGGCGCAAAAGAATAGAAACAAATTTTCCGCCTATTACACTGTTAGCGCCTTGGCGGCTTTGCGTGAGATATTTTTTTTAAATCGGAGGTAAATAATGATCGAAATTAAACCTGTATTTATTGAAAAGACAAAAAATGTGCGTAATTTTTCCGTGATGATGGATGGATTAGCCCTGGG
>JAUVKB010000042.1 GCA_030596405.1 Deltaproteobacteria bacterium | reverse complement strand
GTTTTAGACATGCCGCTTAACGATCAAATCGACGAATTCCGTTCGTAATAGCAGAAACAATTGCCGACAGTGTTGAGCCAGTCAGAGATCAGTCAACTTTTTCAACACATAAGCGGGAGAAAAGAGCTGATGGCAAAGCTCTTGTATGGTGCGGGCTTGCGTTTGATGGAATGTATACGGCTTCGAGTAAAGGATGTGGATTTTGAAAATCATCAAATTATTGCGCGGGACAGAAAGGGTGGAAAAGAGAGGGCAACGGTTTTGCAAAGACCATACGGGAAGATTTGCGGTTTCATATTGAGGGGGTTCGAAAGCTTTTTGAGCGGGAGCTGGCTGAGGGACGGGCGGATGTATATATGCCGCATGCATTGGCGAAAAAATATCCGGGAGCTGGAAAGTCGTGGATATGGCAATGGGTTTTCCCCGCGAAGAATTGTTCAAAAGATCCAAGAACCGGGAAAGTGCGCCGGCACCACACCCATGAAACCGGTTTGCAAAAAGCGGTGGCGAATGCTGCTAAAAAGGCAGGCATTAATAAGCGGGTGAGTCCGCATACACTCCGTCATTCCTTTGCAACGCATATGCTGGAAGCAGGCAAAGACATTCGGCGTGTGCAAGAACTTTTAGGACATGCGGACGTGCGGACAACCATGATTTATACGCATGTGATGAGTACGAATTTTGAAACACTGGGAAGTCCACTGGATGACTTGGACAGCACTTGAACTGGCAATGGCAATCTGTTCATTTAGCGCGTATTGGGGGACGGTATTGGGACGTATTGTGGGACATTCTATTCATCATTTATTAAAATTATCCGCGACTTTTTCCTTAAGCTCTTTTGAACCGCTCTGCAAACATGAAAACACCATGCGGTAATGATTTTCTAATATTTCTTTTTTAAACAGGCTGCCGAATTCTATGGTTGCGAATATAAACTTTCCTTTTATTTGAATTTTATCTCCGGTCTTAACCTCCAGGTTATACGAAAATGCGGTTTTGCTCCGGCTGTCAAGCGTTCCTGAAAGCAGATAATCGCCGTTTAAACTGTTATCAATTAAACTGATATTTGATGGGGCTGAAAAACTGTCGATTTTTAAAAGAAAAGCATGTCTTTTAAAAGAGTTGATATAACGGACATGAAAGGCTCCCAACTGGGCAAGGGATTCAAGACCGAAACAGACGGGAGCATTCTTAAAATTTTTAACCCCTTTTATATATGAATCCTCCACGCCGGTTATCTTATCGACAAGCACAAAACCGTCAAGACCTGTGGATATATTTATTCTTTCCATGTTTTAACACCATGCTTTAACAACAAGCGCGCTGTTCTGGCCGCCAAAGCCAAAATTTTCCAGCATTACTGAATCAAAAGAGCAGACAGCCGAAGTTTTAACAAAATTGATATTTTTGTGATTCGGATCTTTTAAGTTTCTTATCTTTGGCAGGTACCTGTTTTGCAGGCAATAAATACAGATGGCCAGTTCAACCGCGCCGCAAGCTGCTGCAACATGGCCGATCCATGATTTCAACGCGATAACAAAAGGTTTATGTTCTCCATAGACACGGTCTATTAAAGACGCCTCCATTTCATCGTTTAACTGTGTGCCGGTGGCGTGGGCAGATACCATGTCAATCTGATCAGGAAGCATTTTTGCCTCCTTTAAGGCATCTCTTACCGCTGTTTCACTCCATCTTCCTTCAGGGTCGGGCGCTGTCATATTATACCCGTCGATTGAAGCCCCGTAACCGCAAATCTCACAAAAAATTTTTGCGCCCCTTTTTTTTGCGTGTTCAAGCTCTTCGAGCAGAAAAAAAGCGCCCCCTTCCCCAGGGACAAACCCTTTTCTATTGCAGTCAAAAGGGCGGCCTGCTTTTTCAGGATCATCGCCGCCTGCGGCAAGTGCATGGGCTTTTTTATAGGCAAGTATCCCTCCCTGGTTCAGGCGTGAGTCTCCCCCGCCTGCAAATGCCAGATCCAGGTACCCGTGCCTGATTTTTCTGAACGCTTCTCCTATCGCCTGCAATGAAGCGGAACAGGCCGTGTTTATTGTCAAGTTATCTCCATGTATTCCGGCTAATCTGGAAATAGCGGAAACCGCTGTGTTGGGAAGAAACCTTAAAATCCACAGGGCGGGAAGATCTTTAGAGTCGATTGCGCCCACACCATCAAGGCTTTTAGAAAATTCCCCGCTGATATCAAGATTCGGGCCCATGCCAGCAAACATGCCGGCCTTTTTCAGCATATCTTTATGCAGTTTTGCATATGTGACGGCCTCCATTGCCGATGCCACGCAAAACTGCGCTCCTCGGTTTAAATAACGGATATTTTTAAAACGGCCGGTAAAATTTTTAACGTCAAAGTTTTTAACAGGGCAGACAGGGATCTGATTGTCAAAAAGGGCGGTATTAAAACAGGTGTTTTCTTTCTTGAAATTTTCGATAATCGAGTTTTGAGTAAAACCTATTGAGGATATAACACCAACCGAAGTAATAACGACCCTTTTTTGCATCTATATTTTCCTGTAAATTTCAGCCGTCTTTTTTTTATCGATAGGCGGAGGGATTTCATCAGGAAAGCCGGTGGTAATAAAGCATTTTATCCGTATCTCTTTGATCTCCAAAATTTCTTCCGCATTTGGGATGAAAACCAGCGGGGCGGTGAGGATGCAACTGCCCATGCCTAACTCTTCTCCCTTTAGGATAAAACCTTTTAAGGCCAAACCTGTTGTAATATCCATGTCAATGTCGCCTCTGCTGTCCTGCTCGATCAATTTTGCTTCAAAGAGTTTTTTTGAAAAACCGTCAAAATCGACAATGGTTCCGACGGCAAAAAGAACAGGCGCGGTGAACATGAATTCGGAAAATCGTCTGTAAGCGTTTATCCGGTTTCTCAGCCTTTTCGGGCTGCGGGATTTTTCCCAGGCACAAAGAAGTTTTTGATGACCATCGGCCATGGCACGGGAAAGGGAATCCCTTGGCTTGTCGGAATCGATCCTGATAAACCGGACAGGCTGACTGTTTGAAGGCGAAGGTGCTTTGGCGGCACACTGGATCATCTTCTCTATCCACTCAGCAGGAGGGATATCCGCCTTATATTTCCTGATGCTTCTTCTTTTGCTTAACAGTTCATCTAAAAGCGACATAACGGACTATATCTTTTACCTTTATAACCGGCCCTTTTTCAAGGTCTTCCATAATTTCTTCTATCCTCTTTTTTTCCAGAAACGGAAACCTGACTGCAAGATAAGAAGATGTGTCTTCCTTCTTTTCTTTTGCTTCAGTCAGATAGAGACGCAATGTTTTTAAAAATATTTCATCATCGTTTATTTCAATATTAAAAGTGGAATTAAGCGCCACTGCAAGCTCTAAAAGATCGATCGATTCAGCCCCTAAATCTCTGATCAAATAAGATTCCAACGTGATTTCATCTTCTTCTATATCAAGAAGATCCGCTATAATATCTCTGATTTTTTCAAAAATGCTCAATTAGACTCCCCCAAAATCTTTTTACTTGCCGGATGTCAGCCTGCCGTCCATGGAAATTTCAACTGCGTTAAAACTTTTGGCGCTGTCGGAAAGAAAAAAGAGGATGGTTTCCGTCAATTCTTTACAGGTGACAGCCTTTTTGATCGGCACTGCACAAAGAGCCCCGTCTTTTTTGATCTGCAAGTATTTTTTCCCGCGGCCGGCATCAATATAACCCGGCCGCAATGTTACCGTGGTGATCCCGCGGCTTCCCATTTCTATCCCTAAATTTTTATAAAGGGCCTCTGATGCCAGTTTGGCGGCCGCATAAAATCCCTGGCCAGGATTGGGTCTTATTGCTGCCGCGGAAGAAATAAAAACAAGCCGTGCCCGGCTTTCCCCTGCTTTTTTTTCATACTTTTTCTTCAACTGCTTTTTCAACTTTTTTTTCAACATGGCCCTGGCCGCCATTTTCAAAACTTCCGCTCGAAATGATATGTTTTCTTCAAAATATCGATAAACAGCATCACAATTTGCAGAAGCCACAAGGTCTTCAAAATCACCCTGAGCAAAATCGACCAGAAAATCCAAATCATCGTGAATGCCGGAAAACAGGGATTTAAGCGATAAGCGGTCGGTAAAATCAAGATAAAAAGTATCGTATTTTCCTTTAACTGATTGTAATTGTTTTAGTATATTTTTACAACCGTTTTCATTCCTATAGGTTAGAATCGGGAAAAGCCCTGCTTTTATCATCTCTTTTGCCAGGAAAACGCCAAGTTCGCAAGTCCCGCCCAATATCAAAGCACGATTGCCCGAAAACGTAAGTTTCATTGCCTTAAAAAAATCCCTGTTACTACGGCTTTATTTTTGTAATAAAGATTACATTCCATTTTGCAGACAACTTTGTCGTTTAGTCTGTTTTGCGAATATTTAATGCTGAACCGATATTCCCCCGGAGGGATAAATTTTTTGAATCTGAAGTTTTTTACTATCAACCTTTTTGTCGGAAATCCGATTTTTTCCCCTGCCTTTATGAAAGCCGAAACAATAAGGCTTCCGGGCACTACCGGATTTCCCGGGAAATGGTCGGCGTAAATTTTATCCGTTGGGTCAAAAAAAAATATTCCGTTCATATAAAGGTAGCAGTTGCTGTTTCCGGCTGTTTCCGTGCCCGAATAATTGGAAAGGAGCTAATAAATAAAACAAAGTTTAGCACATACTGTTTGGGGATGTAAATATCATATTATAAGGTGTCCCCGGACTACCTGACTGAATCAGCGTTTCCAACACTCAAATCTGTTCATTTATGCTGATGAATTTTGTCCATAATTTTTCAAATCCGCTCCTGCCAATGCTGTCCGGAGTCCTGAGTTCAAATGTGGGGCCCTTAATATTAACGCGGACGTCGGTGAATATTGTTGTCAGGTGATACAGAAATTTGTCAAAATCAATCTCCTGTTTTTTAAAAAAAGGAATTTTCTCACCAAGTACGGCAGCAGATACTCCGACCCTGACTATTTCCCGAATCACCTGTTCAGGTGAAGAATTTTCATTTATGTCCTGAAAAGGAAGGCCGCAGCGGCTGGGATCAGTATTGTCCCATATGTCCCTGCGCTTCGCGGTCATTTTAAAATCATCTGATTTGGCCATTGCACATAAATTTAAAAAAAGAGGAACGATTTCCTCTGCAAAGCGGATGAGTACATGAAAGTGGATGGAAGCCGTACCTTTCATCATTTCACGACCGCGGGTTCCGCTTTCAGACATGCGTTCGTGGAGATCTATATAGCGTTTTTCCGTAAGACACAGGGGTGAATTCTCCCGATCCGGTATATATCCTGTTGTTATATAGTCTATCCCGATATTCTGCTTTATATCAAAATTCATCTGTTCAATCATCAAAAGTACCCGGTCTAATTTGTCATGCTCATCAGGCAAAAGAGGCGCGCTGTGATATTCTATCTGACCGCCGGGTTCAAATGTAATATAAACGCCGGATGAATTTATGAAACTGCCGTTCTTCTTTGAAAAGCCGCACTCAGGCAGAAAAGAGTAAAGCGACTCCATAAGCTCAAGGTTCAACGGAGCGGATGGTATAAATTCATATTCAAAGCCATATGTTCTCGGGCCTGAGGGCACTTTATCCAAAATGCGAGTCAAAAGCTTGTCGGCATATGCATTGATAAGTTTGTTCAGTGTGTCAGGGTTCATTATAAATTCAACTTTATTTGTTTTTATTTTCAACAAAAAAATTCATCATACCATAGAGTAAAAATAATAATGGAAAATATTCTGTCTGCTTCGGAAACAAGGGTTTGGGGACCTACCCCATGAGCAGTAATTTTGTTCATATGCTCCCGCGCAATGTCCTGGTCCAAGATGCCCTGCTGTTTTATAATATTACCAAGCATTATATCTTGCAGGAAATCAGGGAGAGTGTCAGGTTCCGCGAACCAGTCCGCGAGCGGGATGGTAAAGGGCTGTTTTCCCCTGAAAGCTGTTTCATGATCCAGCACGGAAAAGTCGGCATACGCGTGACTGCAAATAAATTTTTCACGGCATTCATCAAGGTTGACTTTAAAACCGACAGGGAGCGTTGCCGCAAATTCTGCGAGCCGGTAATCGAGAAAAGGAGTCCTTGTCTCAAGCGAATGTCTCATGGAAAGTTTGTCAAGGCGCAGGATAACATAGTCAGGAAGCCTGGCGCGGACCTCGAAAGCGATGGCCGCATTTAATGGGTGCTCTCTGCCGCTAAGGCGCGGAAACGCGTTTTCAGGGAAAAGGCTGCCGGAAGCATCCTTTCCCGTCAGTTTTTTTAGTTCATCACTGCTGTAAAGCATTTCATTTTGTATGTAACGCCTTGCCGGGTCAGTGTGTCGCACCTCAAGATATGGCTTAAGTTCAGGAAAAGTGAAATCAAGCTCCTTTTGCCGGTCGGGTGAAAGCGCTTTATATTGAGATGCTGCCGCTTCGATAAGAAATTTGCGGTATCCGCCAAAAATCTCATCAGCGCCTTCGCCGGTAAGCACCACCTTCAGCCTGTCTCCCGCCAATCTGCAAACCTGGTCTGTTGGAAGAATTGCTCCAAGTGAAATCGGTTCTTCCAAAGACCGTACGATTTCAGGAAGCCGGTCAAGGGTCCGGCGGCTGCAAAGTTCCGTATACAGTCTTGATGAAGAAAAACGGCTGTTGTTGACTTTTAAAAATTTTTTTACATAAGGGAGTACATTATATTTTTCCTCTTTAAAAAAAATAGTGAAAAGACTGATGCCCGGGTTCCGGTCGGCGGCAAGGGAAGCCACTGCGGAAGAATCAATGCCGCCACTTACAAGCGCCCCGACTTCAACATCTGAACGGAGTCTTATATTTACAGCGTCTGAAAGAAGAGCATAAAATCGTTCCTTTGCGTCATTAAAAGAAATTTCAGGAACATCCATGTCAAACTTATATTCCCAGTAACGTTTTATGGCATATGCGCCTGAGTTCAGATCAAATTCGATATATGAACCGGGCGGGAGTGATTTTATGTTTTTAAACATTGTCTGTTCGCCGGGAATATACCGGTAGGTGAAATACGCAGCCAGGCCGGCCTGGTTGAGTTCAACAGGAAGACGGCTCCCGGCAATCAGCGGCTTTATTTCAGATGAAAAAGCAAAGCAGTCGTCTGTTTCCGTGTAATATAATGGTTTTATACCGAAACGATCCCGGAAAAGTATGAGTCTGTTTTTGGGTTGATCAAATATGGCGCCGGCATACATGCCGTTGAGCTCCTGCAGAAAATCAATGCCTTTTCTGCGGTACAGGTGCAGGGCGACTTCTATATCTCCTTTAGATATAAAATATTCGCCGGACACCTGAGGTTTAAGCTCAATGTAGTTGTATATCTGTCCGTTACAAATAATAGTGGAACCGTCTTTTTGGCAGGTAATAGGCTGCATGCCGGTTTCAAGGTCAAGAACGGAGAGCCGTACAAAACCGAAACCAAGCCGACTGCAGTTTGCCGAAAAGACATTCTCTTTTTTGTCGTCAGGCCCCCTGTGGCGCAGAAGTCCGCCCATTTTTTCGAGTCGCCGCAGGATTTCTTTTTTTGAAAGGACATCTGAAACGATTCCGTATATTCCACACATATAAAAAAGGTTCCTCAGAGCCGGTTTTCAGATAAAATTGCCAAATGAACCGATATCGACCGATTATGCGAATTTATTTTTGAGCAAGTCCTAATAGTGATTTCCAGCAGTCAAGCTCGGTATCATGCATAAGCCCTCTTTCACGCAGAATGGAAATCATTTTTTCATCGCTAAACCTTAAAGTCGGATTTATTTTCAGCTCATCTTCAAGTGTCGAAAAAACATGTTCCGGGTCATAATTTTTAAGAAATCCGTCAATATGGATATTATCCGGTTCTATCGATTTTGCAGTTTCCAGGTATTCTTTCACGTAATCGTGACCCGCATAAATCAGGCTGTCGCGGGGAAGGACAAGAAGCAGTTTAATGGATTGTAAAAAACCTTCCAAGTCACCTGTAAAGCATCTCCCGGCCTTTCCGGTAAACAGAGTGTCTCCGGAAATAAGTATGTTTTTAAAATAATAAACTACTGAATCATACGTATGGCCTGGAGTGTGGTAAACGCGGATTTGATTACCTTCCACTTCGAATGACCCCTTTTTTATAAGATCCGCGATTTCAAGATATTCAGCAGCAGTTGAATCTAAAAGCGCCCTGTTGCCGACAGTATGGTCAGGATGCGTATGCGTGTTCATAACATATCTAAGTTCAAGGTTGTGGTTTTTTAAAAAAAAGACTATATTTTTAACAGCGCCACCATCTATGGCTGCTGCAAACTTTTCTCCATAGATAAGATATCCCAGATTATCTTCTGAATAACGGAATTGTTTTAGTTTCATATTATATTTTACTTTAAGGTTCTATCGTTAGATTAATTGTTTATAATGTGCCTCACCGGGAGGCGCTTGAATATCACAGATGAGTGAAAAATTCAAAAAATTATCACACACGTTATATGAATGTAAATACCACATTGTCTTCTGACCAAAATACCGGTTCAGAATATTTGATAATAAGGTTGGAGAATATGCAAAGCAGCAACCATGATGGGATTCCTAAAAGGCAGGCTGTCCATGAGATTGTTCCGAAGACATGAGAGGATGGGAAAAAATTATAGGGGGCGTCATTTACGGTTAAGAGGTTAGCGAGTGAGTACAGTGGGTCTGAATAATGAAAACTATTTTTTATTCCTCACTTTTTGGACTAAATAGAACAGCTAATGTGCGAACAATTCCTAAAGAAAGTATCAGGAATGCGAATCCAATAAGATTTTGCCATACTATTTTTTCATGAGAGTAAAGAATTACTATAAGTTCTCGAACGACAAAAATAATGAAAGGGTCTATCATACTGTGAAGGCGAAACCGCTTTGCCTTAAAATATTCAACAAAGCTTCGAAAAAGTTCTATGATCACTAAAAAAGTCAAAATATCTGTAACAGCCTGACCAAATCCAAGTGCAAAATGTTCCAGGTTAAAAAAAGTTTTTATTGAAAATATTGTTTTTGCCAGACCTATTAGAAGAAGTATAATAATATAAATAATAAGGATATTGATTATAATTTTTAATGATATTTGCCAAACGGTTTGAATGTTTACCCTGTTTTTATTAAGAATCATTTTTTTTCTTTAATTTGAACCTGAGTTGAGCGATTTTTGGGATCGAGTCAAAAATCGCTCAATTTATGTTGAAATATCAATCTATTGTTAACAACTAATAAATCATTATTATCAAGAAAATTTTACAGCAATATTAAATTGACGTTAAAATGGCGTTAAATATGTCAGACCACATGACAATCGCATACCTTAAGCAAAAACCGGCGCGGCTTTTGGCAGCCGGCGAGCCTGGCCGCTCGGCAAGATAGAGGAGGACAATGCAGACCTTTCAGAATATCATGCTGGTTGGCTTTGGTGGATTCATCGGAAGCGTACTCCGATATCTGGCATCAGGATGGATGCATCATATTTTCAAGACGGATTCCTTCCCTGTCGGCACCGCCATGGTCAACATTACAGGTTGCCTTGCCATTGGTCTACTGGGAGGCTGGACTGAGCATCTTCAGACGTTCAGCCCTCACACTCGACTGTTCTTGTTCATAGGACTTCTCGGGGGCTTTACCACATTCTCATCCTTCGGCTATGAAACCATGGCTCTATTGCGTGATGAGGAACTTTTCTTAGCTTTCGTCAATGTTGCCATGCATTTGCTCCTTGGTTTTGCAGCGGTCTTGATCGGGTTTAACTGTTCAAAAATATTGTGAGGTGAAATATGATTCCAAAAGACGGAGTACTTCTGAGAATATTCATCGGCGAATCAGACAAACATCAAGCGCTTCCTTTGTATGAATGGATTGTAAAGAAAGCCCGTGAGACCGGTATGGCCGGGGCTACCGTGTTACGAGGGATGCAAGGATTCGGAGCGGATAGCCGCATGCACACGGCAAAAATCCTGCGGTTGTTCCAGGATTTGCCAATCGTGATTGAACTCGTGGATACACCGGAAAAGGTCGAGGCATTCATTTCCATCATAGACCCTGTTATTAAAGAGGGTCTTATGACCACTGAACGAATTCACGTCCGTTTTTACAGGGCTAATCACAAAAAAAGAAGCCGATAACCGAACAAGAAAATTTACCTGACAATGTACCGAATTAGGAGAATTCTTGAGAGAAAGATAAGTAAGGTATATAGTTATGTTTACAACGGGCGTTCATTTATATCTTAATGCTGCCGCGGGATGTTATGTTCTGGCACTGATTATTTCTTTTGCGCGAATCAGGCGATTTGGCGTCGTTATGTTGTTCACAGGGTTTATCATCCATTCACTTTATTTAGCCGGTCGGGCATGGTTAGGAGACGTTTTTATCCCTAATGCCATGTTTGAAGGACCTTTTTTCCTTCCATGGTGTTTGTCTTTGATTACCCTGGAAAGCCTTTTCAGGAAAAAGGACAACACAGTCACCCCTCTCTTATCTCTTGTAGTCATTTTTACTTTATTCTCCATATGTTATGTCAAAGGTATAATTCCCGCAACTCCTAAAAAAAGCACGATTTGGGCATTATTGTTCTTTATTCCTGAATCTTTTGCCCATGCCTTTTTTTATGTCGGTGGACTTTTTGCATGTATTAAAGTGCTAAAAAAAGAAAGCGCTTTCGACTATTCTTCATGGATTGTTTGGGGTATCATTTTATATACAATCGCTCAGGTGACAGGCGCTGTCTGGTGCTTTTTAGGCTGGGGAAATACTTTTAGCTGGGGAGCAAGGCATTTAAGCTCTGCCGCCATATGGACATTTTACGTTGGACTCCTTCACCTGAAGTTTATTCCGGTATGGCGAGATAAAACGCAGCGTCTGGAAATTTTCGGGGCTATTTTTGTTTTTATTATAAGCTACGGCCATTATCTGCATGAAATGCGTTTTCATAGAATCGGGGGCTGATTGTGCTAAAAAAAATCTGGCAAATATCAGGAGATATAAAAGTATCTTTTTTTTTATTGATATCTGCATCTGCCACACTTTTTATTGGTTCAATATATGCCAACAGGCATTTTTCTTTGTTCAGAGAACTTAACAGGGTGAGGGTTCAGGACTGGCTATCCATTCACATGAATTCGAAGCCGGAACTTGTGTGGTGGGTCCCCGTTCTATTTATTATTATGGGATTTCTGGGTATAAATACGTTTATATGCGCGTTTGACAGAGTTTCCCGGCTCCTCCCACAAAGAAAGCTCATGCCAGAGAAAAATTTTTTCTACCTGATCACACCTTCAATCATCCATTGCCTGTTTATTGTTATAATGATAGGGCATCTATTAACATTTACACTGGGCAAGTGGGAAACGAGCCATCTTGAACATGGTCTGAAAATTGATATCGGCGGCAAACGGCAACTCATCACTATTACAAACATTAAGCACAGATTTTATTCTGAAAATTCAGGTATGAAGAACAGGATTTCACAAACGATCGTAACAATAAAGGATAATGAAGACAAAACAATAGATTTGCAATATGTCAAACCAGTTATTGTTGATGGGAAGTACTTGTTTCTTGACAAGATAAAGAAAAGAAAAAAAGACATAAAACAAATAGAAGCGGGAACAATAAACACGGAAAACAAGGAAACCTGTAATAAAGCGCATGTTTATCTGGAAAATAAAAAAGAAAAAAAAGACGGTAAACTTCTCCTTCTCATTGTTTCTGACCCAGGCCTTATGCTCATCATTACAGGGCTTTTTTTAACATTATGCCTGATGCTGTGGTATTTTTTGATTCAACCCAGTTATCGCAAAAACAATAATCATTGAGGTTTGAAATTGAAAAACAAAATAACTTCTTTTTTGGGGCGAATTCAAAGGGATAACGGATATCCTTGAAATTTGGTTCTTAAACTACAAGGGCCCAGGGAGAATGGAGGCAAAAGGATTCAAGGGTGTTGCCGACGCTCGTAACATACTTGAGGCTGCGGTTGCGACCTATAGAAAAGAATTGTCAACTTCAAAGTGATTTTAACCCGGCAAAGGGCAACTGGACATCAAAAAGCTACAATGAAGAAGGACAAACAACTTCAAATATTCAAAGGTATTACTAAAAACATATTTATTTTGGGACTAGTCAGTTTATTTACTGATTTCAGCAGCCAGATGGTTTTCCCTTTAATTCCTTTATTTTTGACCACAGTCCTGGGTGCCGGCGCTTATGTAGTGGGCATTGTTGAAGGTGCCGCAGAGACAACAGCTTCTTTATTAAACATTGTATCTGGCTATTGGTCTGACAAAACAAAAAAAAGGAAACGTTTTGTCTTGTTTGGCTATTCTTTGTCAGCCATGACAAAGCCATTATTTGCTCTTGCCAATGTCTGGTCTTTTGTCCTTTTTATCAGAGTAATAGAAAGAATCGGCAAAGGCTTAAGAACCGCTCCAAGAGATGCGCTTGTGGCTGAATCCTGTGATGAAAGCGTTAGAGGGAAGGCTTATGGATTTCATAGGGCTATGGATGGTATCGGTTCAGTTTTAGGAGCACTTTCAGCTTTTTTACTCCTCCCGGCTTTTGGATATCGAAATATCTTCCTGTTTGCTTTTGTTCCCTCAATAATCGCTGTATTTGCCATTTTATTTATCCAGGAAAAAAATCACCCTGTAAATACAGAAAAAAAAGAAGCACCGGTTAAGTTAAGTTTTAAGGAATTACCTGCAAAT
>JAUVKB010000116.1 GCA_030596405.1 Deltaproteobacteria bacterium | reverse complement strand
GGATCCCGTCGAACATGGCGAAAGCAAGGCTGTTTTGCAGGATTATTAAATCAGGTTTAACAGAACAAAAAAGGCATTTATTATTGCGATCAAACGAGGTCATGATAATATCCCCTGATCGCTTTATGACAGCGCAGGCGAATTTTTTCAATATCGTCGGTATCTATCTGCCGCCATAAGCGATATTCAAATCGAAAGTAGGCGAGATCACGATCGTATTTCATGTAGCGTCGTCGTTCATATTTCTCGAATGGATTCTGCAACATGATCCGGCGGACTTCGTCTTCCCCTAAAGATGAGGCATCTTTCATTCGAACACGCTCTTTTTCCACAGGAAGATTTTTATCGTCTCGTTGCAGGTAAAAATTAAGGAAATCCTTATGAACTGCGTCAATCTGCGCACGTCCTTTGGAGAAAATTTTTCCAGATTACGGCCCAACAGTTTACTCCTCCGAAAGTTGAGTTTAAAAAATTATTTAAAAGATTACCTGAAATAACATGGATTAAAATTTTAAAAAGGCCACAAACAACAACCGCCTTTCTTGTTAAACTCCCATTCACATGAAGCAAGCTGCCCTTTGTAGCGTTTTGTTCTGGTTCGCACTTTGCCGGCAACTTTTAAAAGCCAGCTTTTTTTACGATATGTTTTTCTGTTAAACCCGCCATGACCTTCATGATAGGCCAGATAGAGATTATAAGCGTCGCTTCCGGCGATGCCGCATCTTGTATGGCTTACGTGACAATACCAGCCGATAAAATCGATTGCATCATCAAAGTCGTCTCTGTCGGCCCCCCAATTATCAGTACAACTCATATATTTTTCCCAGGTTTTATCCAAAGCCTGGGCATATCCGTAAGCCGATGAAGGCCGGGAACCCGGGAAAATGCAAAGGCAGGTGGTGCGTGGCGGTTTTGCTTTGGCTTCAAATTTTGATTCCTGGTGAACTATGGCCATCAAAACAGGAATCGGGATACCCCATCTTTTACAGGAAGAACGCGCGCTTTTATACCATTGACGATTTTCCCTGAAAATTTCACAAACATTGTCCGTGTTTTCCGGAGCATGTTGAGCGCCTGCGCAACAGCAAATGCAGACAAGCAGAATACTTAATGTCCATATCCGGATCCTGACCCTATGCAAATTTTCTAAACAAACTTTTTCACTTGATTCTTTATTTGGGCGCATTTACAGGCATAACCTTTGGAAAGCAGATATAAAAAATTATCACGCAACGGAAGATCCGTATCGACAGTCAAATGAATTTGACTCTTTAATTCAAAAAGGGGTTCAAAATCTTTTGAGATTTGCGGAAAATGTTCAAGACGGGCATCTGAAAGATTTGAAGAACCTTTCCCCTGCCCATCCCTTTGCCCAAGCCTTTTACGGATCGTTTCAGGTTTGCAGACACATTCAACAAAGATGATATTGGTGTCTAAATCCCCGGAAAGCCGCATGGCTTCATCCCGCCATTTGCGTTTGGAAAATGTGGCATCCAAAATCACCGAATGCCCGCCTTTCAGCGCTTTCTGGGCTAACGCCAGCATTTGTGAATAAACGTGATGCCGCATTTGCTGCCGGTAAAGCCCCTTGCCGAAAGGTTCAATCTTTTGGTTGCTATAAGAAAGCCCTTCTTTGCGGATATCATCAGATTGAAACAGGGTTAATGACAATGCTTTTGCCAGTGTTTGAGCAAGATACGATTTGCCGGTTGCAGGCATACCGCAAAAAACCAGAAGAGTCGGCCTGCTGAACTGAACGGTATATCTATAAGCCTGATTTAAATAGAAAGCAGCCTCGTTTTTTAATGCCTTTTGCTCGGCATCTTTTACTTCCTGAATGCGGAAACAGGTGGTCTTTAATTTTACCACGGCCCTGTATGCCGCATAAAAATCGAGCAGAGAATAGAGCTGTGGATCATCGGCACAATCTACATATGCCGATAAAAAGGTCAGGCTTAAATCAGAATAACCAAGGTGCTCTAAATCCATATGAAGAAAAGCAAGATCGTTTACCACGTCTCCATATCGAAAACGATCGTTAAATTCAATACAGTCAATAATCTGAATACCTTTATAAAAATAGATATGATCTGTGCGCAAATCACCGTGACCGTCACGGATTCTGCCTGTTTTTAAACGATCTTCAAAAAGATTTTGCCTGTTTTCAAGAAACGAACGGCCGACATGGCAGATAAATTCCCATTTTTCCATTTCCTGAAACTCTTTGATAAACGGTTCCAGCTGCCGGAAATTTTCTTCCATGTTAAAACCGATTACTTCCTTTTGGCCATAATGATCGATCTTTGGGCTTTGATTGCTGTTTTCATAAAACCTGGCCAGCTTTTGCCCCAGATCCTTCATTTTCTTTATGTCGACTTTATCATCTTTTAAAAGATTGTAAAGATTGACTGCATCGGGCAGCTGCGTCATTTTGACGGCATATTCTGCGATCCGCCCATTTTTATTAAAAGACCCGGGTTTTTTTAAAAAAAAACGGCCGTCGAGATCTTCATAAACAACAACAACCTCGTGGTAAATTCCCGCAGTGAGCCTCTTGTTCAGCGAGACCTCAATTTCACAAAATTTGCGCCGTTCCTCTATATCGCAAAAGTTAAGAAAGCCGAAATCAACCGGTTTTTTGAGTTTGTACACCCATTTTCCCGTCAGAAAAACAGATGAAATATGGGTGTCACGGCGCTCAATGGCGGAAACCGGATGGGGATAAAATTCAGGCTCGGCCATTGCCCTGCAAACGGCTTCAAACCGTTGCATAGAATCCATTGCTATAACCTGCCTGCAAAAAGGGTGTCTAAATAAAATCGTGTAATAGGATCTGTTTTGTCAAAAGCATAATCGCTGTTTTCATTTTTAGCGGCTATATTTGACCTGATGCCGGACGCATTTGTCTTGCCAAGCTCCACGCCAAACTGGTCAAACGGATTTATGTCCCAGATAAAGGCTTCAAAAACCGTTTTGGCCTCATAAAAGGATAAAAGGCGACCGATATTTTCCGGCGACAAATCTTCCAACAGAAACGTCGATGACGGCCTGTTGCCGGAAAAATATTTAGCATTATTATCATCATCCTTTCCAACGGCAAGCGCCATAGCCTGCGCAAGCATGTTAGACCACAACTCCTGGTGGTTTGTAACGCCCTTTGATTTTTCTTGATACTCCTTGTAAAAAGGGTTGATAACTCCGATAAAATCGATGGGAAAAGCCTTTCCCTGATGCGCAAGCTGAAAAAACGAGTGCTGCGCGTTGGTGCCCGGCTCTCCAAAAATAATTGTGCCTGCCGGTTCATCTAAAAAATCGCCCTCTTTTGTGATTGATTTGCCGTTGCTCTCCATGTTTAGCTGCTGTATATGGGGCGCCAGTCTTGACAACGGCGATGCATAGGGGATAACGGCCTGCGCCTGATACCCGAGAAAACTTGTGTTCCAGACCGAAATAAGGGCGGCTGTCAGCGGGATATTTTCTCTTGCAACAGCTTTTACCGCGTGAATATCCATCTTTTCCGCGCCCTTTAAAAAACTCTCAAACCTTTCATAGCCAAGATAAATGCTCAGCGGAACTCCTCCTACCGCAGAAGTAACGCTGTATCTTCCTCCGATATAATCAAACATGTGAAATGAACCTGCAACAGGGTTTAAAGGGTCATCTCCCGGGCTCCCCTTGCTGGTAACCGTTACAAAATGTTTTGAAGGCAAAAGCCCTTTACCCTCCATAAAAGCGTAAGCAAGTTTTGTATTGGCCATGGTTTCCGCCGTGGTATAGGTTTTTGAAATAACTATCCACAACGTGGTTTCAGGATCTATTAAAGAGACTATCCTGCCGAAATTATGTATATCCACGTTTGCAAGAAAATTTATTTTAATATCTTTATCCGCCAGATCGCTTAAGGCACATGAGACAAACTCCGCGCCAAGGTATGAACCGCCGATCCCTATCACAACGATATATTTAAACTTTTTACCTGTTGTCCCTCTTATCTTGCCGGAATGAATTTGTGAGGCAAACTGTTTTATATCGTCTCTTACCTTTCTTGTTTCAGGCATAACATCCCTGCCGTCCACACAAACGGGATCATCTGAAAAACTTCTCGTTGCCGTATGCAGCGCCGCCCTGTTTTCAGTAACGTTGATCTTTTTCCCGATGACCATGTCATTAAACATTTCATTTAATTTTCTATCTTCCGCAAGCTCAAACAGAAGCTCCATAGCCTTTTCGTCCACCCTCTGGCGGGAAAAATCGTAAAAGACACCTGCCCTGTTTAAGGAAAATTTTTCCAGTCTGTTTTCCTCTTTTATCAGATTTTTCAAATGCTTTTCAGGGCTGTTTATTACGCCGGCATGGGACAAAAGTTTTTTGCATGCCGGAATTTCAAAAAATTTTTGGCAAGACATAGATAGACTCCTTTCTTAAAATGGCGCTAAAATAGAGAAAGAAAAACGGTTTTTATTGACACCACAAGCATTTTTTTTGTAGCTTCCAAATAAGTTTTGGCAATCAGTTTGAAACGGTCACTTTTATTATCCGCAGCGGATATAATTATCAAAAACAACAAAAATCGATAAACTTATAAGAATCAGGAATAAAAAATGAGCAAATTGATTCATGAAAATCAATGGGTCTGGATCGTTGTCCAGGATCCTGGTGTAAATGAACAGTTTCTGGGGCAGCATGACAAAGACAATGATGTATCATTTATCCCCGCCTTTCTAAAAAAAGAGGATGCCCTGCAAAATATCTACAGGATGGCTCTTGATAAGAGCCGGAAATATGAGACCCAGGCAATATTATATGAAGAACTTGTCAGTCATTGCGCTGATAACGGATTTGCTCTTTTTATTTTAAACGAAACAGGCCATGTGCTTGAAAAAATAAAATCTAAGGACTAACTGTTTGAAAAAAATGGTCAAAAAAATGGTCTTTGTGTAAAATTATTTTTTTCATTATATGCAAGATAATCAAATTTTCAAGGAATTTCGTAATATTTTAGTTTTTTAAAAAAGTATAAGGAAAAGAAAATGAGCAAATCGATTGTTTCGATTGTACGATATGAAAAACCGGCGGAATCGGTAAAAAAGGCCGTTGAACTCTCTTGCGGTCTGGACAACCTTCCTTTAAATGCCAGGGTTTTTATAAAGCCGAACATCGTATTCTGGACTCGGCAGACAATCTTCCCAAAATGGGGCGTTATTACAACCAGCCGTGTGGTCGAAGATATGGTCGCGCTTCTTGCTGAACGCGGAATAAATGATATCACCATCGGCGAGGGGTCTGTGCACATGAAGCCCGGGGACACAAAAACTCCGGAGCACGCCTTTGAATACCTCGGGTACGGTAATTTAAAAAAACGTTACGGCATCAAATACATCAATGTTTTTAAGCGTCCTTTTGAAAAGGTAAACCTTGGTGACGGGGTAACCTTGAATTTTAACACCGATATCATGCAAAGCGATTTAGTTGTCGATCTTCCTGTTTTAAAGACCCATGCCCAGACGGTCGTAAGCCTTGGAATCAAAAATCTTAAAGGTACGATAGATATCCCCTCGAGAAAAAAATGCCACAGCACCGATCCTGTAAAAGATCTGCATTTCATGGTTTCTAAACTTGCAAATAAAATGCCTCCGATATTTACGCTGATAGACGGCATTTATACTAACGAACTGGGGCCGAGCTACGACGGCCGTTTACGGAGGAGCAATATACTTGTCGCCTCAAAAGATATACTGTCTGCCGATATGGTGGGAGCCGGTCTCCTGGGATACAAACCAACGGAAGTTCCTTATCTGGTTCATGCGGCCCGCGCACACGGCCGGCCCATGGACCTGTCTGATATAGAAGTTGTCGGCGAATCTATGGAATCGGCGGCATCTTTCCACAAGTACGCGTTTCCTTACACAGATGACGAAAGTTTGCCCCTGCCCCTGGAAAAAATGGGTATCCGCGGGCTCTCTTACAAAAAGTACGATCTTACCCTGTGCACTTATTGCTCTATCATGAACGGGGCTCTTTTAACGGCAATCGCCAAAGCATGGGACGGCAAACCCTGGGACGACGTTGAGATACTCACCGGAAAAATCATGAAACCGACGCCCGGCAAAAAAAAGACTATTTTACTCGGCCAGTGCATATATGACGCAAACAAGGACAATCCCGACATTCAGGAAATGATTCCGATCAAAGGGTGTCCGCCCCAGTCAAAAACAGTTGTAAAGGCGCTTCATCAGGCCGGGATTGATATTGATCCGGCTGTCTTTGAAAATATTGAAAAACTTCCCGGTGTATTAATGAAAAGATACAAGGACAAACCCGACTTTGATGAATCGTTTTTTAAAGTCGACCTATAATTTTTTTGGTAATTTTTTGGTAATTTTTTGATATTTTAATGAACCGGCCAAATTTTTAGAAATTTTATATATCATGAAAATTTGCAGGCATCTTAAGCCCGGACATATATTTTTGAATGTTTCACTTCCCGACAAGGAAGCGGTGTTCCGTTTTGTCGTAGATGCTTTCGTAAAAGACGGTGTTGTGAAAAACGGCGCTGCGCTTTATAAAGGTATGATGGAACGGGAACAAACCATGAGTACAGGTGTCGGCGACGGCATCGGATTTCCCCACACAACAAACCAGGAAGCAAAAAATGCGGCTGTTTTACTGATCCGAACGTCAAAACCGATAGATTTTGACGCGCTGGATTCTTTGCCTGTTGATATTATCATGGCGATGGTAATTCCTGAAAATAAAACAACCCTGCACATTCAACTGCTTGCAGGAGTCTCCAGGCTTTGCCGTAATCCTGATTTTTTAAAAGCAGTAAGAAATGCAG
>JAUVKB010000163.1 GCA_030596405.1 Deltaproteobacteria bacterium | reverse complement strand
AAGTTTTGAAACGGCTCTTAGAAAATATCTTCAATCAGATCGTTCAAGGTTTCCTGCAATCTTGAGTCATCTGTAAGTGGGAGACATACGGCTGATCTGCATGCTTCATGAATGGGGATGTTTCTTCGGACTAACTGGGCAGCGTAAATTAAAAGGCGCGTGCTGGCGCCTTCCGTCAAACCGTGTTCTCTGATGTTTCTTATTTTTTGCGCAAGAGATACAAGCCTTAATGCCGTTTCCATTTCAATACCGCCTTCACGGGAAACAATTTCGGCTTCCTTTTCAGCTTCGGGGTAATCGAATTCAAGCGAGATGAAACGCTGGCGTGTACTTTGTTTGAGATCTTTCAAGACGGACTGGTATCCCGGATTGTATGAGATAACCATCATAAAATCTTTATGAGCATGTATGATCTCCCCTTTTTTGTCAATGGCAAGAGTCCTCCGGTTGTCGGTTAATGGATGAATCGCAACCGTAGTGTCTTTCCTGGCCTCTACTATCTCGTCAAGGTAACATATGGCTCCTGTTCGCACGGCTCTGGTCAAGGGCCCGTCACTCCAGATGGTTTCATCTTTAATTAAGAGGTAACGCCCGATAAGATCCGATGCAAACAGGTCTTCATGACAGGCGACCGTTATCATGGGACGCTTTAAACGATATGCCATATACTCGACAAATCTTGTTTTGCCGCAACCGGTCGGCCCCTTCAACATTACAGGAAGCCTTGCGTCACAAGCGGACTCAAATATTTTAATCTCATTTCCCGTGCAAAGATAGTACGGTTCTTCTTTTATTAAATAGCTGCCGGAATCCGGCTGAATCTGGTATGTCATAGCTTTGTTTCCTCCGGTCTTATTCATGGCAACCGCATATCTTTTTGTAAATTGTTGAAAAATTATCCTGCCAACCAGCGCTTCACTTCCTCTTTTGCAGGTATCTTGCCGACACTTTTTACTTCACCATCGACTACAACTGCCGGTGTGCCAAACACACCGTATCCGGCAACTTTCATAACATCCGTTATTTTTTCCACGACTGCGTCAACACCTGTCTCGGCAACCGCTTCTTTCACAATTGATTCGGTTTGGCTGCACTTGGGACATCCGGGCCCCAGCACTTTAATATCCATGATTTACTCCTTTTTTAGTCATCCATGTTGTTTTCTCTAATGATATCCAAATAACGAATTGTCAGACCGCGATCATTCCATAAATCATACCGGCAATAGTCGACATGATAACAATAATGCCGCAAAAGGTTGCCGTTTTTTTGACACCCATGACGCCGCTAATCACGAGCATGTTCGGCAGCGAAAGGGCCGGACCTGCCAGCAGTAGAGCCAGAGCCGGCCCCTTTCCCATTCCAGCCCCTATTAACCCCTCTAAAATTGGGACTTCCGTCAGGGTTGCAAAATACATCAAAGCGCCGGCCATCGAAGCGAACAGATTGGCCCAGATGGAATTTCCGCCCAGCAGGGATTGAATGTGCTGCTCAGGGATCAGCGCTGGATACCCCGGCCTGCCGAGCAAAAACCCGGCTACCAGCACACCACCTGCCAGGAGCGGAAAAATCTGTTTTATGAAGCCCCAGGTAGCGTCCACCCAGGATTTGCATTCATCGGTGGTGAACCATGCCTTTAAAATCCAGGCCAGCAGAATCAAAAACCCGATGGTTATGTACCATTTGGCTGCGAAGATGGCGGGCCACAGTCCGGTAGACCCTTCTGAGGGTTCGGCAAAAGCGGCAAAAACCAATATCAGTACCATGATTAAGAGATATAGCGCGTCTTGCAGCAGGCTTCGGCCTTTGTCTCCATCTTCCGGCACGTATATCTGGCCGGCTGTCCTGGCGGTATCATCTTTTCTGAAAATGAACGCCATCAACAGCCCGGTGATAACGGCGAAAAAAATAGCGCCGATAGCGCGTGCCACCCCAAGCTGCCAACCGAGAATCTTAGCTGTTAATGTGATGGCCAAAACATTAATAGCCGGGCCGGAATACAAAAAAGCCGTGGCCGGGCCGATGCCTGCACCGCGCGTGTAGATCCCTGCAAACAGGGGCAGAACCGTGCAGGAACAGACAGCCAGAATCGTTCCGGATACCGAGGCCACGGAATATGCCAAAATTTTTCTCGCCTGAGCGCCGAAGTATTTCAGCACGGATGCTTGAGATACAAATACAGCGATCGCTCCGGCGATAAAAAAGGCTGGAATCAAGCAGGTCAGAACATGTTCACGGGCATATTCCCGGAGCATCATAAAGGCTTCTAGCCCGGATTGCCGGATTACGGGGTGATCCCATGGGATGTAATAGGCTCCCATGAAAAATCCGATAATGGCTGCCAATTTGGTTTTTTCTTTCATATGCGACACTCTTTGTCGCTGGCTTTTATTTTTTTTAGCTGTAATGGAAGCATGGTTCGTGTTATTATTGTTTTTTTGATAAAAAAACAAGACGTAAAACAGTGTACTGTATGCAAAAAACAAAGCTTGATGGCATATACGACCAATACAACAGGCGTAGTTTTGTTCATCCGGACCCTCTTGAATTCCTTTATTCCTATAAAGATATCAGGGACAGGGAAATCGCAGGTCTTATAGCATCCGCCCTTGCATATGGAAGAGTAGCCCGGGTTTTAACAAGTATTTCTTCTGTGCTTGCTGCAATGGATGAATCACCTTATCTTTTTTTACAGGATTCGGATAAAAAATTTCTTTTAAAAAAATTTAAACAATTCAAGCACAGGTTTGCTGACGGCAAAAACCTTGCGGCACTTCTTTTTGGCGCAAAAAATGTTATTGACCGGTTTGGTTCTCTTAATAAATGTTTTGCGGCAGGACTGTCACCTGACCATAAAAACACTTTTTCTGCCATGGCTTTTTTTGTGCACGAACTTACATTACCCGGCAATAACCCCGGCCATCTTGTAGCCTGCCCTGAAAAAGGGAGCGCATGCAAACGCATGAACCTTTTTTTGAGATGGATGGTACGAAAGGACAGGGTTGATCCCGGAGGATGGGAAGGAATTGACAAATCAAAACTGATTGTTCCCATAGATACCCATATGCATAAGATCGGGATAATGCTGGGCTTTACGTCCCGGAAACAGGCAGACATGAAAACATCCGTGGAAATAACCGAAGGTTTTCAAAAAATTTCCCCCAAAGATCCTGTAAAATATGATTTCGCACTTACGAGATTCGGGATCCGAGATGATATGGACATTAAAAGTTTATTTAATCTTAAATTTTTGGGATAAAACATTTTTTCATTGCCCTTAATTTGATTCAGTAATGTCCGGTTAGGTTTTTGCGTAACCTTGCCAAAATGGATATTACCCAAATCGAATCTCAAAATCAAACCATAAACTCTTAAACAGCAATTCTCGGTGAATGTCTTTTTGCAACAAAAAGAGTGTAACCCAAGTTCGACAACTATTTTATAAATATATAGTATATTCAATAGGATATGACACTTTAACCTTATTTTTCCTCACTACATTTTTTCTTTTTTATCAATGACGTTTTGATTGTTACTTTTTTCAAAGGTTGTTTCCTTATTTCCAGAGCATCAGCGATGGAGCGGTGATGTCCAATCTGCTTCGTCTGTACAAAGCCCCTGGCGGCGGGTGGAAAGTACAATGAATTGAGAGCAATCTTATTTAGCCGGCTTATTTTGCTGAAGGCTTTTTACGAAACTGTCAAAGTTGCTCAAGATTGAATTCATACAGATAATTTGGCAGAAATTATCCTTGGAATCATAGAGGAACAAAACCATATTCATTACAAATTGTTAATACGATTATCTGTTTATATGGTTTTTCTTTGATATTCTGAATTCTACTGTAGTTATTCTGCTCATGCTTATCAACAGATTTTTAATATTATACCGTTAGCAAATGATATATTATTACTAAAAGTCTGGTTGTCAAGATGCATTTTTTTTGATATTAATAGTGGATATTAATTGACGGAGTTATACAGAAAAAAATTGTATAATTCATTGTTGGGCATAAAAACGAAAGGATGATCAAACATGGATACTACAGCAATCATTGTAACGGTGATCTCATCCCTGTTATCTGGCATCGTTGGAGTAATTATCTCCGCCGCTTACTATCATCATTATGAAAAACGTCGAACAAAAATAGACTCATTTAAGCGCTTCTTCTCTAATAGATATGATCTCAAAGGAGATGAATTCTCAAGAGCAATAAATGAAATTTTCGTTGTATTCCATGATTCAGAAAAAGTCATATCTACTCTTCGAGCATATCATCAGAGAGTCACGGATAAACAAAACTCAGAAGATGAATTACTCAAATTGCATAAAGCCATGTGTAAAGATGTAAAAATCGATTTTGATAAGTTTAATGATTCCTTTTTTCTTATACCGTTTAACACGAGACTATCTAGCATGGCCCAACAAAAAAATTCATTAGAGCACGATGCGTAAAATTCCTTTAGTTTTGCTCTTGCAATATATCCCTGTAATGATGACATAGAGGACATATGCACGTCATTAGTAGAAAAGCCTTACGCATGTTTTGGGGAAAACACCCGGAGAGTCAAAGCTCACTGTCCCGATGGTATAAAGCGATGACAAAACACGATTTTCGAAGTTTCAATGAATTACGGGCGACCTTTTCAACGGCAGATAAAGTAGGTGAGTTTATAGTGTTCAATATCAGTGGGAATAAGTATCGTTTAATTGCCTCAATCCACTTCAATCGAAGTAAAGTATATATCTGCCATGTCCTGACTCACCCTGAATATGATAAAGGAGCGTGGAAATCATGAATGTCTTTACCCAAGAAATACAAGCGCATTGGATGGTT
>JAUVKB010000200.1 GCA_030596405.1 Deltaproteobacteria bacterium | reverse complement strand
TTCCGATGAATGACGACGGTTTTTTTGTAGAAAGGCATGCCAAGCTGGGACCCTCGGAATTCGCAACCGATGGTGTTTTTCTTTGCGGGTTAGCTCATTATCCAAAGCCGATAGACGAATCCATAGCTCAAAGCAAAGCCGCGGCTTCCCGTGCCGTTACGCTTTTATCTCAGAAAAACATATTTACCAGCGGAACAGTGGCGGAAATTACCGCTGCAAATTGCAGTTCCTGCGGCGTCTGTATTTCTATTTGTCCTTATTCAGCGCCTTCGTTTGCCGAAGAAGGCCCATTTGCAGGCAAAGCACAGATCAATCCGGTTTTATGTAAAGGATGCGGCCTGTGCGTAGCATCGTGCCGTTCAGGGGCGATACATCTTAAGGGATTTGACAATGATCAGATTTTTGCGCAAATTTTTGCTATGAGCGAAGCGGTTTAACTGTTATAGATTATTTTTTATATAGTAAGGAGAATTTTAAAATGTCGGATTGGGAACCGAAAATTGTCAGTTTTTTGTGCAACTGGTGCAGCTATGGAGCTGCCGACTTGGCAGGCGTAGGCAGGATGGAATATCCACCGAACATAAGGGTTGTCCGGGTCCCCTGTTCAGGCCGTGTGAGCCCCAAATTTATTTTGGCTGCATTGCGTAACGGGGCTGACGGGGTATGGGTTTCGGGGTGACACCCCGGAGACTGTCATTACCTGGAAGGTAATTTTTACGCCCGCAGAAAATTTATGCTGTTTAAAAACTTGATGGAACATATGGGGATTGAGCCTGACCGAGTCCATTTTTCATGGATCTCGTCTGCTGAATCGACCAAATTTGTGGATGTCGTCAATGAAGTCACGGCAGCAGTCAAGGCATTGGGACCAAACAAAAACTTTATAATAAAGGCAGCTTAAGGTAGCTTAACATGTTAGGATACATCGATAAGATAAAAGAAATATCAGAAAGGGTTCTAAAAGAAGGTACAGTTGAGATGGTAATCGGTTTTCAAAAGGGCACCTTGCCTATGATGAATGAACCCTGTTTTGTAAAATGTTCCGGGGACGTCCAGCGCCTTGTATGGGACAGTAATTGCGGAATCAACCTGGCAAACTACCTGACAGACAGAAAGGAAAAGATAGCCGTTATTGCAAAGGGTTGTGATTCAAGGAATATTGTTACGCATATTATTGAAAACAAAATAAAAAGGGACCAGCTGTTTATTATCGGCGTGCCTTGCAATGGGATGATCGACAAGTCTAAAATCGCTTCCATGTTTGAAAAAGAGATAATTGAAGTGGTTGAAGATCAAAACAATATCATTGTAAAAGGTGAGGGTTTTGAAGAAACTCTTAAAAAAGGTGACGTATTGCAGGAAAATTGTGCAATATGCATCCATAGAAACCCTGTGATATACGATGAACTTGTTTCGGACATGGTCGAAGAGCAAAGGGATGTGGACAGATATGAAGATGTCCGGCGGATTGAGGAGATGGAGCCTGACAAAAAATACGGTTTCTTCGATGATCTGCTTTCTGCCTGTATCCGTTGTTATGCATGCAGAGATGCATGTCCGCTTTGCTATTGTCCGACATGCTTTGTAGATGAATCCCGCCCGCAGTGGGTAGGCAAAGGTCAGGATCCTGTTGATATAAGGACGTTTCATTTTTTAAGAGCATACCATTGCGCGGGCAGATGCACCGATTGCGGAGCTTGTGAGAGAGCGTGCCCAATGGAAATAAAGGTAAGAACGTTCACCAAAAAGTTGGAAAAGGATTGTTTGGAAGCTTACGGATGGGAGGCCGGCATGTCCCTGGATGAACGACCTCCACTTGATACGTTCAGGCCCGATGATCCTGAAGATTTTATCAAATAATATAATATCTCAAAAAATATTTATACTATTACCTTTGATGAACTCGTAAAAAGTCAAAAGGCAAAGTGATTAAAATTGTTGCGGCGGATTTTTTACGAGTGCATTATCTTTGGGTAATAAATAATTTTGATAAGGGCAAATACTATGAAGGTCATAAAAATTGAAAAAGAAAAATGGGATAAGGGAGTTGAAAAACTAAATGGTCCCCTCCGGTTGTTCGGGCCTGTAAAAGATGGTCAATTCCATAATTTTAAAGAACTCGATAAAAATCAGCAGCCGGATTTAAATTTTTTAAATACACGTCTTTCACCAAAATCGACGGTTTTCCCTCAATCTGAGGTCATGTTTGAATATTCTCTTGATGAAAGCCGGGAAGACCATCATATAATGAAAGAAATTGATCAGGACTATTCACCCCGCGCAGTAATAGGTATAAGACCTTGCGATGCTAAATCTTTTCTTCTGGTAAAACGGAATTTCGACACGGATGAGTATAAAGACCCATACTGGATCAGGGCTTTTGAGGCGACTACATTTATCGGACTTGCATGTAATAATCCATGTAGCACCTGCTTTTGCACGAGTGCCGATTGCGGGCCTTTTCATGAAGAAGGGCTTGATCTTTTGCTTGTTGACGCAGGAGATTATTATTTGCTAAAGGTCATTACTTCAAAAGGGGAAAACCTGTTAAAAGTCGCCGATTGGGAGACCGAAGCTGATGCAGACACATCAGGTGAAACTTCAGGTAATATTATTGATACATTGAAAAAAGAGGCGGAGGCCAAAATCACCTCATCTGTCGTTACTGACAGGTTAAAGGAACAGATCTCGCTGGAACTTTATCAGGCGCCTTTTTGGGAAGATGCGGCTTTTTCCTGCATAAATTGCGGAACATGCACTTATGTCTGTCCGACCTGCTGGTGTTTTGACATACAAGATGAAACACATGGAATTTCAGGCGTGCGTATACGCAACTGGGATAGCTGCATGTCCCCTCTCTTTACACTTCACGGATCAGGGCACAATCCAAGAGGTACCAAACTGCACAGGGTGCGTCAGCGGTTTATGCATAAACTTAAATACTATGTTGATAAATATGACGATGGGATTCAATGCGTTGGGTGCGGCAGGTGCATTCGCCTCTGCCCGGTGAATATTGATATCCGAAAGATTTGTGAAATCATGAATAATTACGAGCCGGCCGCCTGCGCCTGCCCGGCATAGTGACATAAAAAAGGGAGTACATTGTGCAAAATCCATATTTGCCTTACCCGGTTCGCATAGACGAAGTAATAATCGAAACCGAAGACAAGAATTTGAAAACATTCAAATTTGTTTTTGTCAACGAAAAGGACGAAGACAAATTTTCTTATAAAGCAGGACAATTTGCAGAACTTTCCGTGACAGGCAAAGGGGAAATACCGATAGGCGTTGCATCTTCCCCGACTGAAAAGGGGTTTGTCATGTTTACCATTAATAAGGTCGGACTGGTTTCATCGTATCTGCATACCATGAAAGCCGGGGATATCATGGGAATCCGCGGGCCGCTCGGCAACAGTTACCCCTGGGACGTTCTTGAAGGTAAAAACGTTGTTATCATAGGAGGCGGCTTTGCATTTACAACTCTCCGCTCATCGATTGTATATATGCTAGATCCGGCCAACCGATCAAAGTTCAAAGATATCCATGTAATATACGGCGCCCGGAGTCCGGGCATGCTTCTTTATGTTGATGAACTGGCTGAATGGGAAAAACGCGATGATATTAATATGCATATTACCGTTGATGGCACGGACGATCCTGGCTGGAAGTATAATACCGGTTTTGTCCCAACCATAACCGAGCAAAAGGCTCCACAGGGTGATGACGATACATATGCTATTGTTTGCGGCCCTCCGATCATGATAAAATTTACTCAGCCTGTCTTGGATAAGCTTGGGTATAGCCATGATCATATTATCATGTCGCTTGAAAACCGGATGAAATGCGGTATCGGAATGTGCGGTCG
>JAUVKB010000006.1 GCA_030596405.1 Deltaproteobacteria bacterium | reverse complement strand
GAATCAGACGCAGTTCGGTAAATACCCTGCGGCCGCTGAGACGCTTGAAAAAATCCATTTTTACGGCGTTTTCGATAAGGCCGGAAGTAAATTTTCCGATGGAGAAACCAAAGCGCTGCTCAAACCTTATTGCGCGGAATATGCGCGTGGGATCTTCAACAAAACTTAAATTATGCAGGACCCGGATTACCCTTTCCTTAATATCCTTTTGCGCTGAAAAAAAATCGATTAACGTGCCGAATTTATCGGAATTAAGCTGAACCGCCAGCGTGTTGACGGTAAAATCCCTGCGGAAAAGATCGAGTTTTATCGAACTCATTTCAACGGTAGGGAGAGCCGCCGGGAATTTATAATATTCCATCCTTGCCGAGGCCACGTCGATTTTAAAACCGTCGGGGAATATAATAACAGCCGTGCCGAATTTTTCATACGGGTGAATACGCGCGCCCGCAATTTTTGCGTATTTTCTTGCAAACCCGATACCGTCTCCTTCGATAACGATGTCGATGTCTTCATTGGCCCTGTATAAAAACATGTCGCGCACAAATCCGCCGACGACATAAGCGCTGCAACCGGCTTCATCCGCTGTTTTGCCTATGATCTTCAAGGTATCGAAAATACGTTGTGAAAGACGCTCTTTCATTAAATTAATAATATTCCGTGTCCTGGCGTGAACCGGTTCCCTGTAAGGATCACGCGCATTCCCCGCGGCGCTTCGAGACTGCCGGACCAGGGTGTTTAAAAGATCCGTGCGGGTAACAACGCCGACTATTTTATCCTTTTCGACCACGGGCAAAATGCGCTGCTTGTTTTCGATTATTTTGCTTTGTATTTCAAAAAGATCGGCATCGGGCCCGACAGTCGCCATTTCGGTTGTTGTGTATTCTATTACAGGGACATGGTCCAGCTCGTGATAAAGGGCTTTTTCAACAACCTGACGGGATATAAAGCCGGCAAGCCGGTCTTTCCCATCAACCTTTTCCGTGACCAGAAGAGCGTTGACATTATAGCGTGTCAGCAGGCTGTTTGCCTCTTTGCAGGAGATATTTCCCGCTACCGTGATCGGAGGAGACGACATCAGGTGTCTTGCCTGCCGCCTGTGCCTGATTTTTTTATAGAGTATATTTACAAGCCGCTGCTCGATCTGAGGCAATGTTTCTTCCCTGATGGTCGCAGATGCCGCGCAAGGATGTCCGCCTCCGCCCAGAGAGGCCATGATTGCTCCCGCGTCGACTTCAGGTATTCTGCTTCGCGCGGTCACGTAAATTTTATTCTCCATGCGCGCAAGGGCAAAAATTGCATCAAGGTTTTCCATTTGAACCATCTTGTGAACAAGGGAGGCAAACTCGGGGACATAGGCGTCGCTTGTTACGCTCGTAACGACAACTTCAACGCCGTTTATGTTGTGCCGGATCGACGCATGAATCATATCGTTTAAAAGCTCAACCTGTTTTGGGCTGATCTCTTTTGCAAGCATGCCGGATACAACATTCAGATCCGCCCCGTTTGAAAGGAGAAAGGCGGCGGCCGCAAAATCTTCTTCAGTGGTTGATGCATAAGTGAAAGAACCGGTGTCTTCATATATGCCGAGGCACATGATCGTAGCTTCATCAGGGGAGACATCAATCTTTTTCTCCTTAATAATTTCCGCAAGGATTGTAACGGTTGAGCCTGCCTGCCGTATAACCTCATAATCTCCCTTGATATCGTTTGCCATTTTCGGGTGATGATCAAATATGTGTATCTCCAGATCAGATCTTTTAAGAAGGAGAGCAAATTTGCCTATCCGGCCGGGCTGTCTTGTATCCACCAAAACAAGTCTTTTAATGCATGAAAAATCGATATTTTTTATGTCGGCAATATTAAAAAGATATACCATCGACTTTACAAAAAAATTTCTCAGGTTTTTTTCCTGTGAACCGGGGAACACAACAAGGGCGCCGGGATATAACTTCTGTGCCGCAAGCATGGAAGCCAGTGCGTCAAAGTCGGCGTTAATGTGGGTTGTTATAACTGTAATCTCTTTTTTGCCGGTCATAAAACCCTCCACCTTCAGTCGTTAGCCTGTTTCTATTATCAGAATCAGATTATTTATGCAATAAACTTGACGAACAACCGGTTTTCGGTTAAATAATCAACCTGTTATTAATTATAACGCGAGGAGGATGATCATGACGGTTTATCAGTGGGAAGGAAAAAATATTAAAAATAACTTCCAAAAAGGAGAGATTGAGGCTCCTAATGAAAAAGCTGTTAGGTCCAATTTGCTCAGGCTCAAAATTAATCCGACCAAGATTAAGAAAAAACCCAAGGACCTTTTTGAAAACATTTCATTTTTCCAGCCGAAAGTCAAAGAATCCGATTTGATAATCTTTGCAAGACAGTTTTCCACGATGATCGACGCTGGTCTTCCTATCATTCAATGACTAGACATACTCTATGCGCAGCAGGAAAACAGAACATTTAAAAAAATATTGAAGAATATTAAAGAATCGGTTGAGGGCGGAACGACACTTGCCGATGCTTTGAAAAAGTACCCAAAAGTGTTTGACGACCTTTTTGTAAATATGATTGCAGCAGGCGAAGCCGGAGGTATAATCGATACAATCCTGCAAAGACTTGCAGGATACATGGAAAAAGCTGCGAAACTTAAAAAAAGGGTTAAAGGCGCCATGATGTATCCTCTTATCACTATTGTCGTGGCAGTAGTCGTAATCGGGGTAATCCTTGTTTTTGTTATCCCGGTATTCCAGCAGATGTTTTCCGATATGGGGGGGTCGCTTCCTCTTCCTACCCTGATAGTCGTAAATTTAAGCAATTTTGTAAAAAGCAACGCCTTATATATTATAGTTGCGATAGCCCTGTTTATATTTGCATTCAAAAAACTTTATAATACCGAAAAAGGGAGGGCGTTTCTTGATAATGCTTTTCTTAAAATGCCGGTTTTCGGAGTTTTGCTGCGAAAAGTCGCGGTAGCCAAATTTACAAGAACCATGGGCACAATGATTACCAGCGGGGTTTCTATATTAGATGCGCTTGATATTGTCGCAAAAACATCGGGAAATAAAACGGTTGAAAAGGCTATTTACAATGTCCGGTCAGCTATTTCGGAAGGCCGCACAATGTCCGAACCGCTTGGTGAAAGCGGGGTTTTCCCGTCAATGGTATGTCAGATGATTTCAGTCGGCGAACAAACCGGCGCGCTTGATGCGATGCTGGAAAAAATCGCCAATTTTTATGATGAGGAGGTCGATCAGGCGGTTGAAAACTTAACTTCAATGATAGAGCCGTTAATGATGGTATTTCTCGGAGGAGCTATCGGTGGACTCGTGATCGCAATGTATCTGCCCATATTCAAGATGGCTTCAATAGTAAGTTAGCTGCCGTTATGCGTGATGAAAATGATTTTTTACGCAGGCTAAAATGGCTCATGTTCTTTAGAGTCATTGTTACCACCCTGTTGCTCGGGTCGACGATTGCGCTGCATTTTGGGAAAAATCCTTATCCGCTTTCATACCACCTTATAGTCCTTTACGGGCTTATCGCCGGAATTTTTATCCTTTCGTTCGTTTATGCGGTGTTTTTTAACCGTATAAAAGAAAAAATTGTTTTTGCATACGCGCAGGTCGCTATAGACACCGTTGTGGTTTCGCTTGTAATTTATGTTACCGGCGGTTCTTCAAGCATTTTTTCATTTCTTTATCTTGTCGTAATAATCTATTCAAGCATGCTTGTTTTCAGAAAAGGGAGCATGCTTGCCGCTGCTCTTTGCAGTATACAGTACGGTGTAATGGCCTGTCTTGAATATAACGGAGCTTTAGATCCGTTCATCATGGATGATATTTCCGCCGTGAACTGTGCATTAAGTCATGTTCTATACAAAATAACGGTTACAATGGCGGCGTGTTTTGCCGTTGCTTTTTTAAGCAGTCTTTTATCGGAACAGACAAGAAAGACGAAAAATGAACTTCTGGCAATGGAAGATCATGTAAAACGTGTTGAAAAAATGGCCGGCATAGGCGAGATGGCGGCGGGACTTGCCCATGAAATAAGAAACCCCCTTGCATCGCTTAGAGGCTCAATACAGCTTTTAGGAGAAGATATTTATGACGCTCCGGACCATGAAAAATTAATGCAGATCATTCTGCGAGAGACGGACAGGTTAAGCTCTCTGGTAAGTAATTTTCTTTTATTCGCAAAGCCGCCTGTAGGAAAAGTTAAGGCGATAGAACTTGATAAAGCTTTAACGGAGACGATAGAGCTTTTTGAAAAGGACAGCGGCGTTTGTGATGGAGTCTTGATTACAAAAACTCTGATTCCAAATGTCTGGATTGCAATGGATTCCCTGCATCTGTACCAGGTTGTCTGGAACCTTCTTTTAAATGCGGCCGAGTCCATAAAAGGCGGGGGCAATATCAATATTGAGATGTATTCTTTGAAAAACAGCCTGGTGGACATCAAAATTGCCGATAACGGCTGCGGCATTTCAAAAAAGAGATTAATGTCGATTTTTGATCCCTTTTTTACGACAAAGGCCGCGGGAACGGGCCTGGGACTTTCCATAGTTCACAGGATACTGGAGTCATACGGCGGCCGGATTGACGTGGAGAGCGATCTTGACAGGGGAACAATATTTACCTTGAAATTAAAGCGTATCGATCCGCCAACTTAATCTTGACACCTTGCTGTAAACAGGTTAACGAAAACGGTTTGGTTCGGTTTGTCGATTTTGGCTACTATTTAATCCGGCGGCGGAGATGGCATAATTAATATTGATAAACTCGTAAAAAGTAAAACTGGATGAAGATGGAAAATAAAAGCGATATTATCGAGCAACAAAGAGAGAAACTGTTAAATTTAAAAAACAACAATGTTAATCTATTCCCTAACGATTTCAAAGTTTCGCATACGGTTAAAGATATAAAGGATGCAATAAAAAATTCACCGGACACCGTCAAAGAAGACGGTCCCTCTTTTGTCGTCGCCGGCCGCATAATGGCGATAAACATGTTTGGGAAGGCCGCGTTTATCCGTTTTAAGGATCGAAGCGGACAGCTTCAGGCCTACGTAAGAAAGGATAAAATCGGCGACGATGCCTACGGCTTTTTTAAACAGCTCGATATCGGTGATTTCGCCGGTTTGTCAGGCACAATGTTCAAAACCAGAACCGGTGAATGGACGCTGTTGGTTTATAAGCTGACTCTTCTATGCAAGTCGATAAGACCCCTTCCGGAAAAATTTCACGGTCTGAAAGATCCTGAAAAGCGTTACCGGCAACGCTACCTTGACCTGCTGATGAATCCTGACGCGCGTGATATATTTGTCAAACGAAGCAGAATAATCCAGGCGATACGCGCCTTTTTTCTTGAGCGTGATTTTCTTGAGGTGGAAACGCCCATAATGCAGCCGATTCCAGGGGGCGCCGAGGCTAAGCCCTTTGTTACCCACCACAATGCCTTGGACATGGATCTTTTTTTGCGCATAGCGCCTGAACTCTATTTAAAACGTCTTGTTATAGGCGGTTTTGAAAGGGTTTTCGAGATCAACAGGAGTTTTAGAAATGAAGGAATTTCAACACAGCACAATCCAGAATTTACCATGCTCGAATTTTATCAGTCCTATTCGGATTATAACGACCTGATGGACCTTACGGAAGAAATATTCCGGCACGTGGCAAAAGAGGTCGCCGGCTCCACTTCAATTACTTACCAGGGACACACAATAGAGATCGGAAAAAAATGGCAAAGAATGAAGCTTTTGTCCGCTCTGGAGGAGTTTGGCGGCATCGACCCGGACATTCTAAATGATAAAGAGGGCTTGATTGAATTTGCGGCGTCAAAAGGGCATAAAATAACAAAAACATGGCGAATCGGAAAGGTGATCACAAAACTTTTCGATCTTCTGGTCGAGCCTGAACTGATACAGCCCACTTTTATTACCGGATATCCGGTGGAAGTCTCTCCGCTTGCCAGGAGGAACGACACTGATTTCACAATAACGGATCGTTTTGAGCTTTTTATCGCCGGGCGTGAAATCGCCAATGGTTTCTCAGAACTAAACGACCCAGACGACCAGAGAAACCGTTTTTTGCAGCAGGTCGAGGATAGAAAAGCGGGCGATGATGAAGCACATTTCATGGATAAGGAATATATCAAAGCATTGGAGTACGGAATGCCCCCAACCGCTGGCGAGGGAATCGGCATAGACAGGCTGGTTATGCTTTTTACGGATTCCGCCTCTATTCGCGAGGTTATACTGTTTCCACATATGAAACCATCGGGCAATAATTGATCACCGGCAAATAAAAATGTCTTTTGAATTCTTTATAGGCCGACGTTATCTCAGGACAAAACAGAAACAGGCCTTTATTTCGTTAATTACAATACTGTCCATAGCAGGCGTTACGGTCGGGGTTATGGCTCTGATTATTGTCATTGCCGTAATGTCAGGGGCTGAATCCGATTTCAGATCCCGCATATTAGGCGTTGAATCGCATGTGATCCTGATGCGGCACGGCGGCCCGCTTACGGAATACCGACGGATATGCATGGACGTAAAAAATATCGACGGCGTTGAAACAGCGGCTCCTTTTGTCTATTCCCAGGTTATGCTGCGCTCAACAAGCAGCGTGTCCGGAGCTGTATTTAGAGGGATCGATCCGGAAAGTAATGGCCAAAAAATAAAAGACGCTCGGGGCGCACCTTTGCAATACAGGTTGAAAAAGGATCAAGAAAAAGTTCCTGGCGTTTTGGAGCCCGGTATAATTTTGGGGAAAGAGATTGCAGCAAACCTGGGGGTCGAGGAAAATGACACGGTTTACCTCGTGTCGCCTATGGGCATGCTCTCTCCCGCAGGTCATATGCCTTTGATGAAACGGTTTAAGGTAGTGGGAATTTTTCAGTCCGGCTATTATGAGTATGACAGGACCCTTGTATACATACACATTAAAGATGCACAGAAGATGCTTCGAATGGGAGATGCCGTAACGGGAATCGGTATCAGGGTGAAAAATATATTTAATGCGAACATTGTAGCGGAAAAGATAGCAGACAATTTGAACCGAAAATATAAAAACAGGATTTACTGGGCAAAGGACTGGATGCAGATGAATAAAAACCTTTTTGCCGCGCTTAAACTGGAAAAAACGGCCATGTTTATTATTCTGACGCTGATCGTGCTTGTCGCCGCTTTTAACATCACAAGCACACTGATAATGATGGTAATGGAAAAGACCAAGGATATAGCCATATTAAAGGCTATGGGCGCCACGGACAAAAGTATCAGGAAAATTTTTATTTTCAAAGGGATGGTGATAGGTTTTGCAGGCACAATACTTGGAATGTGTTTAGGGTTTGCCGGATGTGTAGCGCTCAAGCATTATAAGTTTATCGAGCTCCCGGAAGACATATATTATTTTACCAGGCTTCCGGTACAGCTTGAAGCATCGGACGTCCTTGTTATTATATCGGCCGCCCTGGCGCTCTGTTTTTTAGCCACACTCTATCCGGCGCGCCAGGCATCAAAACTGGATCCTGTTGAGGCTATACGTTATGGCTGACAACAATTTTTCTTTAACGCCTAAAAGAGATCTGCCCCAAAAAGATCTGATAGTTGTTAAAAATCTGTGCAAAAGTTTTACTGACAGCTCCGCTCAAATAAATGTCCTGCAAAATCTCAGCTTTGATCTGGACAAAGGCGAAACAATAGCCGTTGTCGGACCGTCCGGGATCGGCAAGTCTACTTTTCTTCATATTATAGGGACGCTTGATCGGCCTGACAGCGGGAATTTTTTATTTAGAGGCGAGGATGTTTTCAGTTTTGACAATGCCAGGCTGGCAAAATTTCGAAATGAATCCATCGGTTTTGTTTTTCAATTCCATCATCTTCTCCCCGAATTCAACGCTCTTGAAAATACAATGATGCCTGCTCTTATCGGGGGAACAAGCAAAAAAAAGGCAAAAGATTCCGCAGAGGCTATTCTTGTCAGAATGGGGCTTGAAAACAGATTGTCGCACAGGGTCGGCGCCTTGTCAGGCGGCGAACAGCAGAGAGTGGCTCTGGCACGGGCGCTGGTTATTAAACCTGATGTTATTCTGGCTGATGAACCAACCGGAAATCTTGACAGGAAAAACGGTCGATTAATCCATGAACTGCTTATGGAGCTGAACCGCGAATTCTGTATGACACTCGTTGTGGTTACACACAACATGGAACTTGCGGCGCTGATGTCACGACGTGTAACAATCGTAAACGGCCAACTGGTTGAAACGGAATAGGAAAATTTTTATGACAAAACATGTGGCCTGGATTGTCGCTGTAATAACAATATTTTTTTCTGCAAACAGCGTCTATCCTCAAGAACCTGTTCGGGTTCTTGTATTGCCTTTTAAAATTCACTCAATGAAAGAACTTTCATACATGAGGGCTCAAATACCAGAGGTTATAAAAAAGCACCTTAAACAAGCCGGAGCTGTTATACCGGAAGAAAAAACAGCGCCCGATTTGAAATATAAAAGCCCAGTTTTAAAATATAAAAACATAGACCAGATAAAACAAATCGGCGTTAAAAACGGAGCTGATTACATGGTTTGGGGCAGTTTGACCTGGATAGAAGACAGATTCAGCCTTGATGCAAAAATGGTTAAAACTTTTGGAGAAGCTTCCCCTGATAATTTTTTTATTGAGGGGAAAGGCATAGAAAATTTGCTTGGGGGAGTAAAACAGCTTGCCGATAATATAAGTTTCAAGCTTTTTAAGCTGGAAAAAATTGTTGAAGTGCAAATCGAGGGAAACAAGCGTATCGAGGTTGATGTAATAAAAAAGATAATCAAAACAAGGCCGGGCAATGTCTATCTTGCGAAAAGTCTTTCCGATGATCTAAAAGCGATATATGCAACCGGATATTTTGATGATATCAGGATTGAAGCCGAAGATGGCCCTGAGGGAAAGACAATTATATTTAAGATAAAAGAAAAGCCTACCATACGTTTGGTGGAGTTATCGGGTAACAAAACTTATGAGGATAACAAGGTTATGGACGCCATCGATATAAAAACCGGTTCAATCCTTAATATTTTAAAGATACAAGACAACATAAAACGGATTGAAGATTTTTATAAAGAGAATAATTATCATAACATCGAAGTCTCATATAAAATAAAGGAGCTTGATAACAATCAGGCCGACCTTGAATTTGTTATTACAGAGGGAGAAAAAACACGGATAAAAAGCATAATATTTGATGGAAACAGCGCTTATATCGACAAAGAACTTAAAAAAATAATAAAAACCCAGGAAAAAGGATTTTTTTCATGGCTGACATCTTCCGGAGAACTTAACCTGCAAAACTTAAACCAGGATGCCAGCGTGCTTTATGCATTTTATCACAATCACGGATACAGCAGGGCCAAGGTAGGAGAACCGGTAGTCGAATATAAGGATAATTATATATTTATCACGTTCAAAATTGTTGAAGGTCCCCGGTTTAAAGTGGGAAAAGTAGATGTTTCAGGAGATCTTGTTCTGCCGCGGGAAGAATTGATAAAAAAACTTAAGATTACCAAAGAAGAATTTTTCAACCGCGAAGTTGTCCGAAACGATATGCTTGCGCTGACGGATATTTATTCTGATGAAGGTTATGCCTATGCGCAAATTTCACCCCGTACTAAGGAAGATCCGGAGAAACTCATTATAGATATCGATTATGCTGTTGAAAAGGCTAACCAGATCTATTTTGAAAAAATCATTATCGGCGGAAATACCAAAACAAGGGACAAGGTTATTCGTCGTGAGCTTAAGGTTTATGAACAGGAACTTTACAGCGGAACCCTGTTAAAAAGAGGTGTACGCAGGCTCCACCGCCTTGATTACTTTGAGGACATAAAGGTAGATACGGTAAAGGGAAGCTCCGACGACAAGACGATCCTGAAAATAAACGTTACTGAAAAGGCCACGGGAGCGTTTAGTTTTGGCGGTGGCTACAGCAGCGTTGAAAATGCTTTTTTGATGGCTTCTATTTCCCAGAGAAACCTTTTCGGACGCGGCCAGCGCCTCCAGTTAAAGGCTCAGATAGGAAGCAGGTCGACCCGTTTTAATTTAAGTTTCACAGAACCGTGGCTGTTCGACACTCCTCTGTCCGCGGGTTTTGAACTCTACAACTGGGCATTTGCTTATGAAGATTACGACAGGGACAGCAAAGGCGGTACCATCAGGTTCGGCTATGCGATTTATGATTTTACCAGGGTATATCTTTCATATTCCTATGATTTAAGTGATATCGACGATATTGATGAAGATGCTTCGCAATCTATTAAGGATCTGGAAGGAGAAAATATAACAAGCAGCATCTCGTCTACATTGCGATACGACTCACGAAACAAGGCTTTTAACGCCACGGAAGGGCAAAATCACAGTTTTATAGTGCAATATGCCGGTATCGGCGGCGATATAGGTTTTACCAAGTACATAGCGGAAGCCGGGTGGTACATACCTCTGCTATGGAAAACCGTGGGCTTTTTGCATGGAAAGGGAGGATATGTCTCTGAAGGTTCGGGTAAAATTCTTCCGGATTATGACAGGTTTTATTTAGGTGGAATAAATTCCATACGGGGTTTTGACTGGCACGATATCTGCTCTTATGATGAAAACGGCGATGAAATAGGAGGGGACAAATTCGTCCAGTTTAACATCGAATGGCTTATGCCGTTGCTCAAAGACGGAAGCCTTGTAGGTCTTGTTTTTTATGATACAGGCAATGTATATAATAATGGCGAAAACATGGATATAGGCAACCTGCGCAAAAGCGTCGGATTCGGTTGCAGGTGGTATTCTCCCATGGGTCCTCTCAGGATTGAGTACGGATATGTGCTTGACAAAAAAGAAGGGGAAAGTTCGAGCCGATGGGAATTTTCCATGGGTTCGGCGTTTTAACCTGATTTAGCGCAAATAATTTTTGTTATTTTATTAAGGGGGATAATAATGCAAATTGTAAAAACGGCTTTTATTTCAATCGGTTTTCTTTTATGTTCCGTTGTTTTTTCACACAGCGCAGATATCGCCAAGATAGGTGTGATTGATTTTCAAAAAATCCTGGAGTTATCAGATGCCGGCAAAGCATCACAGTCTGAAATCAACAAACAGGGTAAAAAAATGGAGGCTGAACTGAAGGCAAAACAGGTTGAACTGGAAGATATGAAAAACAGGTTTGAACGTGAAATTCTGGTTATGAGCAAGGAAAAGCGTGAAGAGAAAGAGCGTGAATTCAGAATAAAAATGAACGATTTTAAATCTCTTGAAAAAAAATTCAAGGTTGATTTTAATCAAATTAACTCTAAACTTGTAAATAAGATACAAAAAGAGATCTTTAAAGTCGTTCAAGAGGTGGGTAAAAAGGAAGGCTATCTTCTTATAATTGAAAGGCAGGAAGCCGGCATCTATTATTTTCCAAAAACAATAGATATAACCGATAAACTGGTGGATATATTGAATGACAAATTTGCCGAGGAAGATGATAAAGAGAAAAAAGCATCCGAATAATCCGTTTTGGTATTTTTGTCATTTCAGGAGTAAAAATGGAATTATCACTTGCAAAAATCGCCAAAGTCATTGGCGGTGAAATAACAGGCGACGTTAATAAAAAAATTAGCGGGGCGGCTCCGTTTGATGATGCAACGGAAAATGATATTACTTATGCAATCAATGCAAAATTTATTAAAAGGCTCGACGAAACCCGCGCTGGAGCCGTTATTGTTCCGCTCAATTATAAAAAAAAGTCAAAAAAAAATCTGGCTGCGGTTAAAATGCCTTATGTTGCCTTTGCTACAGTTCTGAAACTTTTTTATCAGCCCCCAAAGCCGGAAACACGCATCAGTGCAAACGCTTATATCGGTAAAAATTGTATGTGCGGCAAGGATGTTTCAATCGCGCCTTTTGTCGTTATTCAGGATAATGTCAGTATCGGCGATCGGGTTGTGCTTCATCCCGGCGTGGTTATAGGCAACGATGTGATAATAGGAGACGATGTTGAAATTTATCCGAATGTTTCCATTCTTGAGCGATGTGTCATAGGCAAAAGGGTAATAATTAATGCCGGCACCGTCATCGGAAGCGATGGTTTCGGTTTTGCGCCGGACGGGAAACAATACCATAAAATATTGCAATTGGGCATCGTTCAAATCGATGATGATGTTGAAATTGGAGCCTGCAATACAATAGACAGGGCAACTTTCGGAAAAACCTGGATCCGCAAAGGGGTAAAGACCGACAACCTTGTTCAGGTAGCTCACAACGTGACAGTTGGCGAAAACTCGGTGATCGTGGCGCAGGTCGGAATTTCAGGAAGTGTGACAATAGGAAAAAATGCAATACTGGCGGGCCAGGCAGGCATTGCAGGTCATCTTGAAATCGGCGATAATGTAACCATAGGGCCGCGGGCGGGAATCGCGAAAAATATCCCGGACAATTTGGTGGTATCGGGCACACCGGAAATGCCTCACAGATTATGGCTGAGGGTGCAAAGGATCATGCCCAAACTTCCTGAACTTAACAAAAAAATTTTAGAAATAGAAAAAAGATTGAAAAAGATTGAGGAAAAATGAAGAAAAATTTTAATATTCAAGAGATTATGTCTTTTTTACCTCACAGGTATCCTTTTATTCTGGTCGATAGAATCCTTGAACTTATTCCGGGTGAAAAAATTGTTGCCTTAAAAAACGTTACGATTAACGAACCTTTTTTTCAGGGACATTTCCCGGGAACTCCTGTTATGCCCGGAGTGCTGATAATAGAAGCGATGGGTCAGGCCGGGGGCGTGCTGGTTTACGCTGCCCTGCCAAAAGAAAAACACGGTTTGCCTATCTATTTTATGGGGATTGACAAGGTGAAATTCAGAAAACCGGTTGTGCCCGGAGATCAGATTATTCTTGAACTTAAACTTGTAAAGCAGCGTTTAAAGGCAGTTAAAATGTCCGGGATTGCAACTGTTGATAAAAAGATAGTGGCGGAAGCAGAACTTATGGCCGTGCTTGGAGAAAATATATGATACATGAAACCGCAATCATCGATTCAAAAGCCGAGATAGATACTGACGTTCAGATTGGACCTTATTCAATTGTCGGAAAAAATGTTTTTATAGGAAAAGGGACTGTAATAGGCCCTCATACCGTCATAGATCAGTTTGTGACTATTGGACCGGATTGTCATATTTTTCAATATGCTTCAATCGGAGCCGCTCCCCAGGCGATAAAATTTGAAGGAGAAGAGACCTATGTCAAGATAGGCCGTGGAACCGTTATACGTGAGTTTGTCACGATAAACAGGGGGACGGGCTTTGGCGGAGGAGTTACTGAAGTCGGCGAAAAAAATTTTTTAATGGCATATGCGCATATAGCGCATGACTGCAAAACAGGCAGGGAAGTTGTTCTTGCAAACGCGGCTACCCTTGCCGGTCATATAACCATAGGCAATCATGTTACCATAGGCGGGCTTACCGCTATTCATCAATTTGTCAGGATCGGTGATTATGCTTACGTGGGAGGAGCAGCAGCCGTTGTAAAAGATGTCCCGCCTTATGTTATTGCGGCAGGTGACCGGGCAAAACTGCACGGTTTAAACAGCGTGGGTTTAAAGCGCCAGGGGTTTTCTCAAAAAACATTATCATCATTGAAAAAAACTTACAGGATCATTTTTCGCATAGGCCTGACCCTGAACGAGGCTATAGAAAGAGTGCGGGCGGAGGTGGAACAGATCCCTGAAGTAATTAATCTGATCAATTTTTTAAAGTCTTCTCAACGAGGGCTTACAAGGTAAAATCAAAAACCATGAAGATCGGACTTATTGCGGGGAGCGGCCAGTTCCCCTTAATTTTTTCAAAAGCAGCCAGGGAAAAAGGGTATGCTGTTTATGCGGCTGCATACTTAAAGGAAGCAGATCCGGCGCTTAAAGATTATGTTGATTCTATTGAATGGATACATCTTGGGCAAATCAAGCGGCTTTTGAAGTTTTTTAAACAAAACAATATAAGCGAAGCTGTAATTATCGGCGCTATCACAAAGACACGGATGTTTACGGATGTAAGGCCTGACACAAAAGCCATCGCGCTTATAGCCGCCATGAGGCACACGCATGATGACGGGATTTTAAGCGCTTTTGCCGGGCTGCTTGAAAAAGAAAATATAAAGATACGATCTTCTACATTTTTACTCCCCGATCTTCTGGCCATAGAAGGTGTCTGGACAAAACAAAAGCCGAACAGATCTGAAAGAACCGATATAAAGATAGGCTGGGACCTTGCAAAAGAGCTGGGCAGGTTTGATATCGGGCAATGTGTGGTGGTGGGGGGCGGTTCTGTTCTGGCTGTTGAGGCTATTGACGGGACAGATGAAACAATAAAAAGAGGGGGTAAACTGGGCAAAGGGACCGCTGTTGTCGTAAAGGTCTGCAAGCCGAATCAGGATACAAGGTTCGATATGCCGGCGGTCGGTGCCCAAACAGTTGAAACCATGTATGAATCAGGTGCTAAAGTCCTGGTTATTGAGGCAGGAAAAGCGGTTGTTTTTGACAAAGAAGAGATGATTTCACTTGCAGATAAATATGGTATTTCAATACTTGCCATGAATAAAAAAGATGGTGTTTAAAAAATGGAAGGGGCAATGAAAAAACTACGTGTAGGGGTTATCGGAACAGGGTATCTTGGAAAATTTCATGCTGAAAAGTATGCAAAAATGGATAATGTCGATCTTGTAGGGGTTGTCGATATAGACAGGTCAAAATCTGTTGATATAGCAAAAAAATTTTCTACGGCTTCATATACGGATCATAAAGATCTTTTGGGCATGGTCGACGCAGTCAGCATTGTTGTGCCTACATCAGCCCATTTTGCCGTTGCAAAAGACTTTCTGGAAAACGATGTCGACGTTCTTATTGAAAAACCGATTACAGTAACTCTTGAGGAGGCGGATGAATTGATAACAGTTGCCGAGTCAAAAGGAACGATTATCCAGGTCGGGCATCTGGAACGGTTTAACCCTGCTGTTGTTGCTTTACACGATGTCATTAAAAAACCGATGTTTTTAGAGTCGCATCGTTTAAGCACTTACAATGAACGCGGCATTGACGTAAGCGTAGTCCTTGATCTGATGATTCATGATATCGATATTATATTAAATTTCGTCAAATCAAAAATAAAAAGCATTCACGCGTCTGGAGCCTGTATAATTTCCGAACATGTCGACATCGCAAACGCACGTTTAGAATTTGACAGCGGTTGTGTTGCAAACATTACGGCAAGCAGGATTTCAACAAAAAACGAACGTAAAATCAGACTGTTTCAAAAAGATGCATACATATCAATAGATTTTGCAAATTATGAGATAACCGTGATCCAGAAAGGCGGCAATGGAAATAACGGGCTGATACCGGGAATGAATATCAAACATTTTAGTTTTTCAAAAAGTGATGCTCTAAATGATGAAATAATCTCTTTTGTAAGGGCAGTTACCACGCGCAGTACTCCTGAAGTCACAGGTCAGATGGGACGGGATGCATTAAAGATAGCGATAAGCGCTATGGAACAGATAAGGCGTGCAAACAAACGTTTGTTAAACGGGTAAGACCAGGAACCACAATTTTGAGCAACAGTTTTAAGCAACAGTGCGTGATGATCATAGCCGGTGAGGTTTCCGGCGACCTTCACGGGGCAAAGCTTGTAAAAGCTATGCGCAAAAAAAACAGTTCCCTGTTTTTCTGCGGCATAGGCGGACAGGCTTTAAAAGATGCGGGCGTAAAAATTCTTGTTGACGCTACGCAGCTCTCGGTTGTGGGAATAACCGAGGTCTTTTCAAAGATACCGGGTATTATCAGAGGAAGAACAGTTGCAAGAAGACTTCTTAAAAGCCTTTGTCCCGATCTTCTTATATTGATCGATTTTCCCGACTTTAATCTTGATATAGCAGCCCTGGCAAAAAAACTTAACATACCTGTACTTTACTATATTAGTCCACAAGTATGGGCATGGAGACGCGGGCGCGTTAACAAGGTAAAAAAACTTGTCGATCATATGGCGGTTATCATTCCCTTTGAAGAGGAGTTTTACAGGGAACACCAGGTTCCCGTAACTTATGTGGGCCACCCTTTGCTCGATACGGATTTACCGGGTATTCAAAAAACAGAAAAATCTGAAAATATTCATGTAATCGGGCTATTGCCCGGTTCCCGTGACAAAGAGGTAAAAAGGCACCTTCCCGTTATGGTCAAAGCGGCTCATATTTTGAGTAAACGGATCGATAATGTTAAATTTCTCATTTCCCTTGCGCCTTCCATAGAAATTTCGCTTATGGAAACAATTGTTAAAAAGCATGAGGGGCCAGCGCAATTTGATTTTGTGCCAAATGGCGCAGAGCAGGTGTTTAAAAGGTGCAACCTGGTTGTTGCGGCTTCCGGCACCGTTACGCTGGAAGCCGCGATTTACGGTGTCCCTTTGATAATTATCTACAAAATATCCCCTGTAAGCTATTGGCTGGGCAGGGCGATGATACGGGTTAAAAATATAGGCCTTGCAAATCTTATAGCCGGCAAAGAGGTTGCGCCTGAGCTTATTCAGGGCAAGGCAAGCCCTGAAAATATTGCCGACCAGGTGTTTGATATGTCAAACGATGCTTTACGCTTAGACACGATAAGAGATGAAATCCTTAAAGTTAAAGGTCTGCTCGGCGGACCAGGGGCCTCGGAGCGTACCGCAGAAATCGCAGTCCGCATGCTTGAAAATGTGAAAATGTGAAATCTATACGTAAAAAAAATATAATTTATGATATTAAATGGCGGCTTGTCGGCATTTTGGGAAAGCTGTTTGTCGATATTCTTTTCAGCACAACAAAGATTGAACGTACAGGCTATGAAAAGGCAAAAAAAGTAATATCTTCCAAAGGATTGATATTCGCGTTATGGCATTCAAGAATTCTTCTGTTCAGTTATATTTACAAATGGTTGAATGCAGTGATCCTTGTAAGCCGGTCGGAAGACGGCGAGATTATCGCACGGATTTTACAACACCAGGGCCAGGAGACGATCAGGGGTTCAACGTCAAAAGGAGGTTTAAGAGCTCTTGCATCGATGATTAAAAAGCTGAAAAAGGGAAAAAGGGTCGGTGTTGTTATACCGGACGGGCCGAGGGGGCCAAGGTTCAAGGCCCAGCCGGGTGTGATAACACTTGCCAAAAAGACAGGGTATCCAATTGTGCCGGTAAGCTACAGCGCAAAAAAAATCAAAGTCTTTTCAAGCTGGGACAGGTTTATTATCCCTTTCCCCTTTACAAAATGCAGGCTGGTTTACGGCGACCCTCTGTACGTCCCGGAAAATATTGATAAAAACGATGAAAAACAATATGTTATCCGTCTCGAAGAGGAGCTCTGCCGCATTACTTTTGATGCCGACCGGTATTTTAGGCATAATACAGACACATGAAAATCATATCAAAGAATAATATAAAGAGCAGACATAAACGTTTGCTGTCACTTATTAAATCCAATCTATTGAGGCTGTTTCTGGCGATGGGATGCATGCTGGTAATCGCCGCATCGACCTCTGCAACCGCCTTTTTAGTAAAACCGGTTCTTGATGACATATTTTTTAATAAAGATGTCGTTATGTTAAGGCTTATCCCGATAGCCGTAATTATTATCTATTTTTTGCGAGGCATAGGATATCTGGGACAGGCGTACCTGATGAGCTATGTGGGCCAGGATATTATCAGGCGGCTTAGAGACAGTCTGTATGACCATATTCAGGATTTGCCGCTCTCTTTTTTCCAAAAAGAAAAGACAGGCGTTTTGATGTCGCGTATTACCAATGACGTAAGTATTGTCAAGGCGATGGTTTCAACCGTGGTTACCGGCGCGTTAAGGGATTTGTTTACCATAGTCGGCTTGACATTTGTCATTTTCTACAGGGACTGGCGCATGGCTCTATGTGCGCTGATTGTTTTGCCGGTTGCCTTTTTTCCTGTTGTGAAATTCGGAAGGCGTGTGAGACGGATCAGCACCGGGTGTCAGGAATCGATGGCCGATATTAATACTTTTTTGCATGAGACTTTTGCCGGAAACAAGATTGTAAAAGCATTCGGAATGGAGTCTTATGAAAAAAGACGTTTTTTTGAAAAGACACGCCGCCTTTTTAAGCTTGAGATGAAGTCGGTGATAGTCAAGTCGCTTTCTTCACCTGTCATGGAATTTCTCGGAGGGATCGGGATAGCTTTTATTATATGGTATGGCGGTCATAGAGTGATTACCGGAGTTTCCACGGCAGGCACTTTTTTTTCCTTTATGGCCGCTGTTTTAATGCTTTATGACCCGGTAAAAAAACTGGCCAAACTAAACAATGCTGTCCAGGAAGGGCTTGCAGCAACAGACAGAGTCTTTGACATTATAGAAAAGCAGACGGATATCAGGGAAGATAAAAACCCGGTAATAATTAAATCAAAGCCTCACGAAGTGATATTTAAAAATGTCTTTTTTAAATATAATGATGCATTTGTTTTAAATGATATAAATCTTGAGGTAAAGGCCGGAGAAATTCTGGCCCTGGTCGGGATGAGCGGCGGCGGCAAGACAACCCTTGTAAATCTTATCCCAAGATTCTTTGACGCCACCAGAGGCTCTGTAATGATCGATGGAATCGATATAAGAAAAGTATCGGTCGATTCGCTTCGCGATCAGATAGCGATTGTTACCCAGGAACCGATACTTTTCAATGATACGGTAAAAAATAATATCGCTTACGGCGACCGGAACGCTCCTGAAGAAGATATAGAAAAAGCCGCAAAAGCAGCTTATGCGTATGATTTTATACAGAATTTTCCCGATAAGTTCGACACGGAAATCGGAGAACTAGGGGGACGTCTTTCAGGGGGAGAAAAACAGCGGATATGTATTGCGCGCGCGCTTTTAAAGAACGCGCCCATATTGATTCTTGACGAGGCGACTTCTTCGCTCGACACGGAAGCGGAGACGCTGGTAAAAAAAGCCCTTGAAAATTTAATGAAAGGGCGGACTACTTTTGTCATCGCCCACAGGCTTTCAACTATCGGTTATGCAAACAGGATCGCAGTCATAGTTGATGGAAAAATAATTGAAGAAGGCTCCCATGATGAACTGATAGCGCTTTGCGGTGAATATTACAACCTTTACCAGATGCAATTTTCCGATAACGGAATATAAACTTGAGAATCCATAATCCTTTAATTTTTATAGATTCCAATCTGAATAAAACCTGCCTGTTATGAGAATCAATTCGATTATAAACAGATATATTTTCATGGAGATGATCCCGCCTTTTATCATCAATATAGTATTTTTTACCTTTATTTTCCTGATGACAAATATACTCGATATTACAAACATGGCAGTAAATTATAATGTCGGAATCGCTTCCGTTTTTTTGATGCTTATATATGCGGTTCCCTATTTTATGGTCTTTGTAATACCGATGTCGATAATGACGGCTGTTCTTCTGACTTTTTTGAGGTTATCGAGCGATAATGAGATCATCGCTCTTAAATCCGGCGGCATGAGCATATACGGACTGCTCCCCCCTGTTTTTCTGTTTTGCCTTTCAGGATGCATATTTACCGCGTTTATGACCATTTATGGCCTGCCGTGGGGAAGGACATCAATAAAGGAATTGACCTGTAAAATAGTGGCATCAAATCTTGACCTGGGGCTAAAAGAAAGAGCTTTTAACGATAGTTTTAAGGACGTAATGCTCTATACAGGCAAGATTGATTTAAAAAATAACGAACTTATCAATATATTTATTGAAGATGGAAGGTCAGATGAGATTGTCAGCACTATTGTAGCGCCGCGGGGCAGGCTGTTTAGCGAACCCGGGGAACTGTCCTTTCAGTTGCGCCTCTATAATGGAACCATCAACAGGGTCGACATAGACAAACGGTCGGTGCAATCGATTAATTTTGACACCTATAATGTCACCCTTGACCTTAAAAGGGCTGCTGCAAAAGTAAAAAAAAGATCAAAAGATGAAAAAGAGATGAGTCTTGATGAATTGCGCAGGCATTTAAAAGATGCAACGCAAAAAGATTCCGACTATTATTCCATGTTAATCGAATTTCACAGGAAGTTTGCAATACCTTTTGCATGTTTTGCGCTCGGCATCCTTGCCGTTCCTTTGGGCATACAGTCAAAATCTTCTAAAAAATCATTCGGTTTAGGTCTCGGCCTGATCTTTTTCCTGCTTTATTATCTGCTGTTGTCTGCCGGGTCGGTTTTTGGTGAAACAGGCGCATATCCTCCGGTGATCGGAATGTGGGTTCCGAATATTGTCATGAGCGGCACAGGCATATTTCTTTTAATCAGAACGGCAAATGAACGTCCGGTAAAGATCAACTTTTTTAAAAAATTTATAAACTTAAACCGGATTAAGTCATAGCGGCATGTTTTGCAATTATGTCAATAATTTATAAATATCTTACAAAAGAGATTTTTAAATATTTATTTCTGGTGCTGGCAACGGTTATCAGTATATATATTGCTGTCGATTTTTTTGAAAAAATAGATGATTTTATGGAGGCCGGCCTTGCACTTTCAATGGCCGTCAGCTTTTTTCTGCTCAAAACGCCTTTTATCGTTGCACAAATAATTCCCGTCGGCATCTTTTTGGCGGTTATTATCGTGTTCAGCCTGATGAGCAAAAACAATGAGCTCGTCGCCTTGAAAAGCAGCGGTGTCAGCATTTATTATCTTTTTAAGCCGGTCCTTATAACGGGCATCTTGATGAGTGTTTTTCTTTTTTTCCTGTCAGAGATGATAGTTCCGATTACAATGAACCAGGCAAACAGAATTTGGACATGTGAAGTCAAGAAAAAATCGGTTGCTATATCAAAAGAAAAAAATATCTGGATCAAGGGACACCGGTTGATAACTCACATAAAGTATTATCATCCGGCGGACAAGACGGTTTTTGGAATAATACTGAACTATTTTGGTAAAGATTTCAGGCTGATTAGAAGGGTAGACGCAAAAAGGGGTATTTATAAACAGGGAGAATGGCTGCTGTATGAACTGATGGAGCAACGGCTTGATGAGAAAACAGGGAATTACCTGACAAAGTACCATAAAGAGCTGAAAGAGCCTCTTAACCTGTTGCCCGAGGACTTGAAAAGGATAGTCAAAAAATCGGAAGAAATGAGCTTCACGGAACTTTTATCATATATCCGCAATGTTGAAAGAGAAGGATATGACGCAACGAATTACAGGGTAGACCTTTATGCAAAGACCTCGTTTCCCTTTGTTTGTATCATACTTTGCATTATGGGAACGGGTATCGCCGGAAAAGGCGATAAAAAGGAAGGGATGGCGGCAGGCATCGCATACGGCATCGGCACCCTGTTTCTTTACTGGGTGTTTAACAGCTTTTGCCTGTCTTTAGGATATGGTGAAATGCTTCCGCCGATTATTGCCGCTTGGACCGCAAACTCTGTTTTTTTATGTTTCAGTATTTATACTATTTTAAATGCCGAATAAATTAAGATACCGGAATCGGCGCGATCGGACACTATACAAACAATGATTATCTGGTATAATATATTATTTGTTCTGTTTTTTACTGTCGGCCTGCCCTTAACGGTTCCTGTTGTACTTGCGTCAAAAAAACGCCGGAAAACCGTTCTTCAACGACTGGGGCTTGCGCCTCTTCCCAAAAGGATACAAAAAAAAAGTCCTTACAGTCCCGACAAAAAACCGATATGGGTGCATGCCTTGTCCGTGGGAGAGGTTATTTCATCCGTGCCGCTGGTTAAGGGGGTAAAAAAGCGTTACAGAGACAGAAAAATTGTTTTTTCGGTTTCAACAAAGACAGGATTTGAGATAGCAGACAAATTATTAAAAGAAAATGTAAATGATCTGTTTTTCTTCCCATACGATTTTATCTTTTCCGTTAAACGTATTATCGGAAAAGTCGATCCGGCCGTCGTTATTATGGTTGAGACGGATATTTGGCCTAATTTTCTCTTTGAAATGAAAAAACGCAATGTCCCGGTAGTGCTTGTCAACGCCAGGCTTTCAAAAAAATCGTTTTCAGGGTACAGAAAACTTTTGTTTTTTACAAAACCGGTATTTACGACCTTTTCAAAAGTCTGCGCGCAAACGGCGGAAGACGCAATCCGTTTTAATCTTCTCGGTGTCCCAAAAGACAAGATCAAGACAACCGGGAACCTCAAGTTTGACCAGACATATGATCCTGTACAGGGTGATCCTGTATCGGGTGATTTTGGGCCGGGAAAAAAGATTAAAAGCCTGCAACGGTCGATGAATATATGCCCGGGTCAAAAAGTGTTATTGGCCGGGAGTACCCATAAAGGGGAAGAGTCTATACTGGCAGACGCTTTTTTAAGGGCAAAAAAAGATTTTCCGGATCTTCTGCTTGTCATCGCTCCACGAGACCCAGAACGTGCGGGATATGTATGTAAAATTTTTGAGTCTGCCGGATTTTATTCCGTTCTGATGGAAAATGTGCAAAAAACAGGGCAGGATAAAAAGGTTGATGTAATCGTTGTGGATACTATCGGAATTTTAAGAAAGCTTTATGCACTGGCAGAAATCGCTTTTGTGGGAGGGAGCCTTGTAAAATCAGGGGGACATAATCCTCTGGAGCCGGCGGCATTTTCAAAACCTGTTATATTTGGACGCGATATGAGTAACTTTTCTCAAATTTCAGACATGCTTGTCCAATCGGACGGTGCCATACAGGTTGACGATGCCGACGGCATTTACAGAACCTGCGCCATGCTTCTTAAAGACGGCATAAAGGCTCAAAAAATGGGAGAAAACGCTTTTAAGGTGTTTTGTTCCAACAGGGGCGCAGCGGCAAAAACATTGACTGTGATAGAGGCCGTCATTCCCGCGCAGGCAGGGTTGATATGAACAGTGTTGCCAAAAAAATCGAGGCTGTGATGACCGGCAGGCAAAAGAGCGGTTTTTCTCCTTTATCCGCTTTTTTGTTTGTGGCGTCATTGGGTTACGGTTTTGCAGTAAAATTAAGAAAAAAATTTTACAAAAAAAGTGTTTTGAAGTCAAAAAAACTCTCATGTATGGTAATATCCGTTGGCAATATTGCTGTGGGAGGAGCCGGCAAGACCCCCATGACAATCTATATAGCGCGTCTGATCCGGCAGTCAGGTTATAAAGTGGCGGTTATCAGCAGGGGGTATAAAGGAAGCGCGGAAAAGTCCGGAGGGGTTGTCAGTGACGGCCACTCAATTTATCTGGGGCATGAAACGGCTGGAGACGAACCCTTTTTGTTGGCGTCCTGTCTGAAAGATTTTCCAGTGCTTGTGGGGCAAGACCGGTTTAAGAGCGGAACAACGGCTTTAAACAGATTCGCCCCGGATGTTATTGTGCTCGATGATGGTTTTCAGCACTTACAGCTTGAGCGGGATATCGACATTGT
>JAUVKB010000241.1 GCA_030596405.1 Deltaproteobacteria bacterium | reverse complement strand
GATTCCCGCCTTCGCGGGAATGACAATTTTCGGGTATTTAATTGCCGGGTTAATATACAAAACCATCATTTTTTATTCTTTACAAAATTAGTCAGTTCATCAAACCTCTTGTTTACGGAGTCCAGGACTATGCCTGTCGCAAATACTATGATAGATAAAATCCCTGTGCCGGAAGCAAACACCGCGAGAGGGACATGCGTAATATATCTTGTTTCAATGAACTCCCTAATCACAACAGACCCGGAAATCAGAGAAACATGAAACAATATCAGGGAAATAACCGAAAAAAACAGCAACGGCTTGTAATCCTTGAATATAATAAATATGGTCTTTATTACATTGATGCCGTCTTTTACCGTGTTTAATTTGGAATAACTCCCCTCGGGACGCTCTCCATATTCGACATCCACCTCTTTTATTATATATCCATATTTGAGGGCCTTTATCGTCATTTCGGTTTCAACCTCAAAAGCAGGCGACATGATGTTTATATTTTTTACAAATGACCTGCTCATTACCCTGAATCCCGACATGATATCGGACAACCGGGCCTTGAATAATTTATTGATTAAAAATTTTACAAGGTGATTGCCGAAGATATGAAAAGGTTTAAATGACTTTTCTTTAAATGTCTTGAGCCTGTTGCCCACAACCATGTCGGCCTTATCATCAAGCACCAGGGTGATCATCTCATTCACATGAGAAATGTCGTAGGTATTATCAGCGTCAACCATTATATAAATATCGGCGTCAATCCTGTTAAACATCGACTGCACGACAAACCCTTTGCCCTGCCGTTTTTCTTTTATTACTTCAGCCCCTGATGACTTCGCGATTTCAGTAGTTTTATCTGTTGAGTTATTGTCAAACACATAGATATCCGCCTCAGGGACAGCGCTTTTGAAAGCCGATATTACCTGAGCTATTGTCAGCTCTTCATTATAACATGGTATAATAACCGCTATGGAAGCAGGCATGATAGTTGTCCGGTTTTAAAAATTGTATAGACGCCTGGTCTCGTTATTACATCCGGCTTGGGAACATACGGCCTGGACACTCTGCGTCCTGAATGTTCCAGCAAAGGCAGTGCGTTTCGCGGCTACAGGCGTCTTCACCGGCTTGCCGCGGTTCCGGATACAAAATCCGGCTCAATCTCCCATATCTTCAATTCATCGTTCTTTTTCAGCAGCCTTAAGGCCCGTCCATCCGGCGGATTTATGTATTTTTTCCTGTTCTCAATAAAATATTTCACGCTGGTCTTCCGGGCCAGGTTTACTACCTCTCCCTCATTAAAGAAATTGACATATTCCTTTTTTATGGCTTTTGCCGGGGCTCCTATTTCACAGGATGGTATCACGCGCAGGTCGGGTCTCGCGTACAGGATCTTGTACTGAAGGCCGAATTCAGTTAAAACCATCGCTCCCTCAGGTATTACAGACAACCCGGTTCGGAACCTGTTTAAAGAGGAAAACTGATCCCAGCCCTGATAAATCAACAGTCCGAGAATTACGGCATAAGACAGCGCTATGTATGGTTTAATATTTGCCGGGCGTGTTTTCCCCAGGGTACTCTTTTTTTCGCCGGCCGGACGATTTGGCCTGACTTTTATCCATAGTTGTTTAAACTCTGTTTTCAGCGTCTCCCCCCAGAGGGAAACAAGCCTTTTATACGGACCCAGCAGGACACTCAATGTCTCTCTCCCAAAAGAGATAAAAAGCATCGGAAGGATAAGGTCGATAAAATACCGGATATATTTCAAGGCAGGGAGAAGATAGATTAAAATAATCAGGTTGTTGAAATTCAACTTTTTCACGCCACTTGAAAAAAAGGGATAGAGCATGAAAAATCCCAGGAGATACATATAAAAAAGGGGATCATGAAAAGAGCTGCGGAGCTCGCCGATTTGACAGTCGAGCAGGTTTCGGACCAGCCCTGATTTGAACGTTGCCGACTGAAATCCCCAGAAAGAGACCGGCTGTAACGATAAAAACAGGATGGTCACAAATATGGCTCCCAACGCGAATCTTTTATCCCCCTTAAGAAAATGGGCGAAGGCGACAGGAATCGTATAAAACCACGCAAGGTATGGATAAAAGAATGTCAACGCGGCAGAGGAAAGGACTCCTCTTGCAAGGCCTTTTTGACCAACCGCATAGAAAAGAAAAAATGATCCAAAGGCAAAAGGCCGTATGATCAATATCCTTTTTAACGGATCCGCCATTACGACAATCATAATAATAAAAACAAGCGTAAAGGTGTCCCGATCTTTTATGTCATTCAGGATTCCCGATCTTGTCAAAACAAGATAAAAAAAGGCGGCCGAAAAAAGGAGGGAAATGACCTTTACCAGCAAAAATTTGAGCGCAGGCAATGAGACGGGCAGGCCCTTAAGACAGGAAGCGATAATCCTGAGAGAAAAATCATACCCAAACCATGGGTCATAATCCTTAAGCGCCTCAAAATTTGAAAAGGGGTACACCGCGCCCCAGCTCTCAAGGTTTCCAAAGGCCATTCCCACATGTCTTAAGCCGTCATCGGACGGAAATCTGTAAAGACATATTCCGATCATAACTACGAGCAGGGACAGAATGAATAGTTTTTTGTTGAACTGATGCATAAGCAAGGATCTAAAGTTTGAAGTGATCTAAAGTTTGAAGTGAACTAAAGTTTGAAGTGATCTAAAGTTAAGGGATTCTGTCAATTATATGAAATCAGTGGAGCGAAGCGACTCCATAATTTTAGGCACTTTAGGCACTTTATTTTAACTTGTACGGTGTTCAGTAAAATAGCCCCTTTCAGGAGTAAACCAAAGCCTGATCCTCTGGGCCAGGATTCTTTACAAGTT
>JAUVKB010000246.1 GCA_030596405.1 Deltaproteobacteria bacterium | reverse complement strand
GAAAGGGCTTTTTGGCATCGGCGTATCTGCCGGCTATGATTACACCGATGGATATCAGAATAATGCTGACCGTAAAAAAAAGCGGGCCGGCTGCAAACTTGAATATATTCCGGATAATAAATTAAGCCTGGCATTTTCAGCCGATTATCTGAAAGATGACCGCGGCCTGAGCGGCCGTCCTGAATTTCCAACCCCTTATTCAAGAAAAAAGTGTGAAATGGCTTCTTATGCCTTGATCGCAAAGGTTAATGGGATAGATATGGAAACTTTTTATAATGATGCTGAAACCGAAAATAAAGATCCGGACAGAGGTATTAATAACTCTATAACAGTTAAAAAATTCGGCGAGGATATCTCCACTTCTTTTGGGTCAGAAAAATGGGGGGCAGTACATTGCGGAACCGCTTTTCGATGGGGAGAAGCAGAAAGCACTCGTTTCGCCTCCAAAGACGAGCATTCTGTTTCCCTGTTTGCCACAGATGCCATCTCTTTTGAAACGCTGCCGTTGGTCCTTGCTTTTGGATTGCGGGGAAGTATCTATTCAGAATTTGATAACACCGTCAACCCCGAGGCAAAAATTTCGTACCAGCCTGCGCCGCAAAGCAAAGCGGCGCGGCAGGCAGGTAAAAAAGATAAATGGTCTCTTTCATTTATCTACAGCCGGACCAATAACATACCCTCTTTTTACCAGCGCTACGATAAAACCAGCACCAAGGAGCCGAATCCTAATCTTGACATGGAAACCGCCGACAATTTCAGCCTTTCGTTTTTTACTGAAATATCATCCCGCCTGTCCCTTGGAGTCTCTTTGTTTAATAACCGGATTACCGATCGAATCACTTATGTACTCAGCGACAACGGCATCGGAAGGTATGAGAATTTCGGGGAGGTGACTTATAAGGGCGGAGATGTTTTTGTAAACGTAAAAATTATGGAGAATCTGTCTTTAAAAACGACCTATTCATATCTTAAGGCCGTAAACGAAGATACCGGGCTTTGGTTGACGGCAAAACCGAGGCACCGGATTTATGCGGATCTTTCCTTTAGTCCGGTAGAAGATTTTTCCATTATATTAAATTTGAAGTATGAATCCAGACAGTATACACGCTCGGACAACAAGGACTCTGTGTCTGAACGGACTATCGGAAACATCAGAATTGAGTACAGCCCTGTTTTGACTGACGACCGGTTCGGTCAGGTGGAGTTTTTTGGAGAAGTCAAAAATATCGGGGACAAAACATATCTTTACGGAGATGGCTGGCTTGCGCCGCCGAGAACCTGGATTTGCGGCTTAAATTACAGATTTTAAAGAAAGAAATATATGATATTTAAAAAAACATATCCATTTTCAGCCATTGTCGGGCAGGAAGACTTAAAGCTTGCATTGCTTCTTAATGCGGTTAATCCGAAGATTGGCGGCCTCCTGATCAGGGGGGAAAAGGGGACTGCAAAATCGACTGCGGTGCGGGCTTTGGCTGCCTTGCTGCCCGAGATCAGGGTGGTTGCGGAATGTTCCTGTTTTTGCGATCCTGATGATCAAGACAGGATGTGTGAAAAGTGCAGGGAAAAAGGATCTGCCCATAAAATTCAACATCAAAAGGTCAGAGTTGTTACCCTGCCGCTTAATGCGACGGAAGATCGGGTTGCCGGTGGAATTGATTTCAGCCTGGCCGTCAAGGAAGGGAAACGCTTTGTTTTGCCGGGACTCCTCGCTGATGCCAATCGGTCGATCCTTTACGTGGATGAGGTGAATCTTTTAGACGATCATATCGTGGATATTATCCTGGATGCGGCTGCTTCCGGAGAAAACCGGATTGAGCGGGAAGGAATTTCATTTAAGCATCCGGCTTTATTTGTTCTTATAGGGACAATGAATCCTGAAGAAGGAGATCTGAGGCCCCAGCTTCTCGACAGATTCGGTCTTTGCGTTGATGTTGCCGGGGAACCGGAGACTAAACAACGGGTTGAGCTGATCCAGCGGCGTGAGAGCTTTGACCTTGATTTTAAAGGGTTTATGAACCGGTTTAAAAAAGAAAATCATCAGGTTGCAGAACAGATCGCAACGGCAATGGAATCTCTTGTCGGAGTCAGGTGCCCTAAGCATCTTAGAGCTTTTATTTCCGAGCTGTGCACAAAAAATCTGGTGGCAGGCCATAGGGCCGACCTTGTTATGGAGCAGGCGGCCAGGGCGTATGCTGCTCTGCAGGGACGATTTGAAATTACCACGGATGATATTGTAAAGATTGCCCCTTTTGTGCTCGCCCATCGGACACGGGATGCGCAGCCGTCACCTCCGCCGCCACCTCCACCGGATCAATCTGAAGAAAAATCGTCTGAAGAGATGAATGATGATACCAATGAAAATGAACAGGATCAAACGCCTGAAACTGAAGAATCGAATGGCGAACAGAATGGGCAGCCTGAAACAGGGACAAATGAAGAACTTCAGTCTTCCGGCGAACAACAGGACAACCCGGATAAAACAGATGATCCTGAGCAGCCTGGGGAAAAAACATCTCCTGAGCAGATATTTGAAACAGGCTCTACTTTTGCGGTAAAAAAAATTGTATCCCCAAGGGACAGGATTTCCCGCCGGGGTTCAGGACGACGATCCCGTACCCGTGTTTCCTTAAAACAGGGGCGTTACATCAAAAGTACGCCTGGAAACAGGAACAGTGATATTGCTTTGGATGCTACGCTGCGGGCTGCAGCCCCGCATCAGCTTAAAAGAAAGAAGGAAAACGGGCCGGCAGTAGTCTTGAAAAAGAGGATAT
>JAUVKB010000003.1 GCA_030596405.1 Deltaproteobacteria bacterium | reverse complement strand
GCCTGGCAACAGATGACATCGTTATAATTACACCGCCGTTACCGCAGTTAACCATCTGGACCGCAGCCTCCCTGCCTGTCAGGAATACACCGGTAAGGTTGATGTTGATAAGCATCTGCCAATCCTCAAGCGACATTTTTTTAACTACTTTTTTTGTTTCCTTGTCCGCCTTTACAAATACTCCGTCACGTAATATACCGGCGTTCAGTACCGCCACATCCAGTCGGCCTGTCTCGTCAACAACTTTTTGCATAAGTGACTCAACCTGGTCCTCCTGGAATACGTCACATGGGATACCGATAGCTTTCCCGCCTTTATCGACAATTTGTTTTACTGCATCATCGATTGCAGCGCTTGGTATATCACTAATAACTACCGTTGCTCCCTTGGAAGCAAAAAGTTCTGCTATTGAAAAACCTAACCCCCTGGCACTTCCGGTTATTACAGCAGTCTTTCCGTTTATATCCATCGACAATCTCCTTTTCATAAATATATTGTTGATAATAAAGTATTAAAGATACAAAACCACGTTATATTTGTCAATACCATATTTTAAAAATAAAGAAGAACTATACGCTTCATTATAATTTGTTTGGTGTCCATCCACTGATATAAGTATTTATGTATTTACACTAAACTATCGGATAATACATTTTTTAACCCACGGTTCTGCTATTGATTTAAAGTATGTGAGTTCGTCATCATTATAACGGCGATCATTATTCTGAAAAAATTCCGGATGCAACACACCCGTATTAAAGAACTGCTGTAAAACATAAAGCATTGAACCTGTTATAATACGCGCAATACTTTTAATAACATGGACATCTACCAATGCTTTTATGCACGTCGTCCTGAATTCATGTTCGACAGAAGATTCCATAATAATCCGAATGCTGGCAAGTATTAAATCCGGAATGTCATCCTTTACAATTAATGGAGCGTAATGAAAAGGATCAGTTTTGACGTCCATTGCAATATAGTCCACAAGACCCATGTCGATAAGTTTATGGATAACTTGAGGTCGGCTTCCGTTTGTATCCAATTTTATTGGATATCCTATTTGTTTAATTTTTTTACAAAAAGGGATAAGATTTTTTTGAAGGGTCGGTTCTCCACCTGAAATAACCACACCGTCTAAAAATTTTTTGCGGCTTTCGAGCAGATCGTAGATACTGTTTTCATCTATACAACCGGGAACAGATGGAATGCCTTTTGCCAGATCAGGATTATGGCAGTAAGGACAGTCAAAGTTGCACCCTGAAAGAAAGATAACACAACTTATTTTTCCAGGGTAATCTATAAGTGAAGATTTTTGCAACCCGCCGAAAACCATAAATGTTTATCCTAATTTTGTTCTGCCATATATCAGGCCAGATTGAAAGTCTTCCTAACCTCAAATTCCGCCTGCTTACCGTTATTCCATTGCTTTATGGGTCTTAGATAGCCGACGACCCTTGAGTAGATTTCTGTTTCCTGAGCACATACGGAGCACCTTTCCTGTTTACCGTTCAGGTATCCGTGAGATGGACAAACGCTGAAAGTAGGAGTGAGTGTAAAATAGGGCATACGGTAATTGTCAGCCACTTTATTTATGAGGTTTTTTACGGTTTTTGTATCACCGACCTGCTCCCCTAAAAAAATGTGGAGGACCGTTCCACCCGTATATTTTGTCTGGAGCTCATCCTGCAGCTCCAGGGCTTCAAAGATGTCATCTGTATGGTTTACGGGAAGCTGAGTTGAATTGGTATAGTATGGGGCCGCTCCTTTAGTGTATTCATCTTCGTTGGCGCAAACGATTCCGGTAAACCTTTTTTTGTCGAGCATGGAAAGCCGGTACGAGGTGCCCTCTGCCGGGGTTGCTTCGATATTGAACATGTCACCTGTTTCTTCTTGTATTTCTGAAATAATTTCACGTAAGAAATCCATGATCCCAAGAGAAAATTCTTGTCCGTTTTTAGTTGCAATATTTTCTCCAATAAAGTTCAGGCATGCTTCGTTCATGCCGATAATTCCGATAGTGGAGAAATGATTCTTCCAATAGAGCCCGGAACCGGTTTTTATATCACGCAAATAAAACTTGGAGTACGGATAAAGATTGTTTTCGGTAAATCTTTCAAGAACCTTGCGCTTTATTGAGAGGCTTTCAACCGCGAGCGACACTTTTTTTCTCAAGTTTTGAAAAAAATCTTCTCTGCTTTCTGAAATATATCCTATTCGCGGGAGATTGATAGTTACTACACCGATCGATCCTGTAAGCGGATTTGCGCCGAATAACCCCCCGCCTCTTTTTAAGAGTTCCCTGTTGTCAAGACGTAGACGGCAGCACATGGACCTGGCATCGTCAGGCGACATGTCTGAATTTACAAAATTAGAAAAGTACGGGATTCCGTACTTTCCGGTCATTTTCCAGATCATTTCAAGATTTGGGTTGTCCCAGTCAAAATCGGCGGTTATGTTATAGGTAGGTATGGGGAAGGTGAAAACTCTCCCTTTTGCGTCGCCCTCCATCATAACTTCTGCAAAAGCTTTGTTCAGGGTATCCATTTCCGGCTGAAAATCGGCGTATGTTTCCTCAAATTCTTTCCCGCCGATTATCACGGGATGATCTTTTAGAATAGTCGGCACGTAAAGATCCATAGTAATATTGGTAAACGGGGTCTGAAAACCGACGCGTGTCGGGATATTGATGTTGAAAATAAATTCTTGCAAAGCCTGTTTAACATTATTGTAATCGAGTTTGTCGTATCGTACAAATGGGGCAAGTAAGGTGTCAAAATTGGAAATAGCCTGTGCGCCGGCTGCTTCACCCTGTAATGTATAGAAAAAATTAACGATTTGTCCAAGAGCCGATCTAAGATGTTTTGGGGGCGCGCTCTCTACTTTACCTTCTACGCCCTTAAATCCTTGGTTTAAGAGATCTTTTAAATCCCAGCCGACGCAGTAGACGGAAAGCAGACTGAGGTCATGAATGTGGATGTCGCCCGTTTTATGAGCTCTTCTGATTTCAGGGGGGTAGATACTGTTCAACCAATATTCCGAGGTGACATCAGATGAAATATAATTATTGAGTCCTTGAAGCGAATAGCACATATTACTGTTTTCTTTGATTTTCCAGTCCATTTTCTGGATATAATGCTCAACGAGATCAACATTTGCCTTGGTTGTAATGTTTCTGATCTGGGCGTGTTGTTCTCTGTATAAAATATAAGACTTTGCGGTCATATAATATGGAGAATCGAGGAGTACCCTTTCAACAATATCTTGGATTTCTTCAACCTCAGGAAGGGGGCCGATACGGAGTTCATGCGCTAAAGTAAGCACCTTAAGTGTCAGTTTTCTGGCCTCCCTTTCTTCAAATTCCTCGGTTGCTTTGCCGGCCTTGGCCAGAGCCGCTATAATTTTTGCTGAATCAAACGCAACAATTCTTCCATCCCGCTTTTTTATTTCCTCAAACATTTTGAGCACCTTTGCAATTTAATTGTTTTAGAAAAACAAGTGTTTATTTCATCTTTTTTTAAATAAAAATGATAACATCACAATATATTGTTGTATGTCAAGAAAAATAATCAATATATTGTGTTGGGAGACAGGATAGTAAAGTTTTAAATAACAATATCTCCTTGCTGATGTGTCAAAGTCTGTGATATTTAAAAAAGTTAAGTGGGACATCTCATGATTTATGGGATATCATAAAATAGATAGGATTAAAAATATGAAAAGAGGTGGGTTTATGGATGTTGTCGAAGCTATAAGAACACGAAGCAGTATTAGAGATTTTAAACAGGATCCTGTCCCAAAAGGTGTCCTTAAGGATATTTTAGAGGTTGCCGGCCGCGCTCCTTCAGCAGTAAACACCCAGCCGTGGGAGTTTGTTGTGATCGCTGGAGACGTTCTCGAAAATATAAGGAAGGCCAACATTGAAATGCTGAATTCCGGAATACCGCCTCATCCTGAACATGTAATTGTGGAATGGCCGTCCGACAGCGTGTATCGTAAGCGCCAGGTTGGACTCGCCATGCAGATTTTTCAGTTGATGGGGATACAGAGGGAAGACAAGGAAAAAAGGGCACAATGGCTGGAAAGAGGTTTTCGTTACTTCAATGCGCCGGCTGCTATCATTATTCTGATCGATCGGTCTTTATCAGGATCAGGACCATTGCTCGATATTGGCGCTGTGATGCAGACAATCTGCCTTGCGGCGCTGAAATATAACCTGGGCACCTGCATTGAGGACCAGGGCGTAATGTACCCTGAGGTGTTAAGGAGGTATGCGGACATATCCGAGTCCAAGCGGGTAATAATTTCGATTGCCATCGGCTATCCCAACTGGGATTTTCCGGCGAACAGGCTGCGGAGTGACAGGGAGTCTGTTGAAAGCACTATTATTTGGTGTGGTTTTTAGTTCTCTTAAAAAAATTTTTATATTAAAATCGTCTAAAACATATTGACAATAGAATTTATTTTGTTATAGTCTAAAATGTTAAAAGCGGGCATAGCTCAGCTGGTAGAGTACAAGCTTCCCAAGCTTGGTGTCGCGAGTTCGAATCTCGTTGCCCGCTCTAAAATGGGCGGCCTTTTTCATTTGCTGTAAGTTTTAAGGTTGTTTTAAGCTAAGGTGGTGCTGTGGATGGATGTGTGGTTTGGATTTAATTATTTTATTATGGTTATTTTAATGAACGGATAAAATTTTTTAATCCACTACAAAAGTCTATCTAAACTGTTAAAGGAAACGGGCGAAAGCTCGTTTTTTTATTTTTATAATAAAATTTTATATTAATACGACTTAAATAGGGTGAAACTTAAAAAAAAATATAGACATAAGGCTAACAAGCCCGAATCATTGACAAACAACTTTTCTCTAAATCGGAATAAAGAGATGGTTGAGCAGATAAAGGCTGTGGCAATACCGTTGTGTGAAGCATATGGAATAGAGGTAGTGCATATTGAGTACCATCGGGAACCGACAGGCAGGATACTTAGACTTTATATAGATAAGCCCGGGGGGATCAATCTGTATGACTGTACTGTTATTAGCAGGGAATTGAGCGATCTTCTGGATATAAACCTTGAAATTGCAGAAAAATACAGTCTTGAAGTGTCATCGCCCGGTTCTAATCGCCCTTTGGGGAAAGAGCTTGATTTTGAAAAGTTCAAAGGAAACATCGCAAAAATAAAAACATCCGAACCGGTTTGTGGGAAAATAATGCAAAAAGGCGTCTTGCAGGGAATATCTGAAGGTATGGTGAAACTTATGGTTAATAACAAAATAATAGATATTCCCTTTCATAAAATTATTGGGGCGCGACTTGTCAATTATAGCGGAGAAAACATATGTTGATAACAGAAATAAAGCGTGTCATTGAGCAGGTTAGCAAAGATAGAGGTATTGATCGCAATGTCCTTATTAATGCACTTGAAGAGGCTTTAAAATCCGCTGCTAAAAAGAAGTTTGGGAACAAAATAGACATTGATGTTCAATACAATGAAGAATCCGGGGAAATCGATGTGTTCCAGTTTAAAGAGGTGACAGAAGAACTAACTGATCCGGATACTCAAATAGGTCTTGAAGAAGGGCGCAGGCTGGATCCTGAATGTGAAATAGGCGACAGCCTCGGTGTAAAAAGAGATACTTCCACTTTTGGCAGAATAGCTGCACAGTCTGCCAAACAGGTCATTATACAAAAAATGAGGGACGCAGAAAGGGAAGCGGTTTATTCCAGTTTTAGCGATCGTAAAGGTGAAATAATAAACGGAATCGTTCAGCGTATTGATCGTGGCGATATTATTGTTAACCTTGGGCAAACGGAAGCTGTCCTTCCGGTTCGCGAACAGGCTCCAAGAGAGAGTTACCGGCGGGGTGATCGCATAAGGGCATATATTATGAATGTCCTTTATGACACACGAGGTCCACAGATAGTTCTTTCCAGGACGCATCCTAATTTTCTGGTCAATCTTTTCAAGACTGAAGTGCCCGAACTCAGCGAGGGCATCGTTAGTATTATGGGGGTGTCACGAGAACCGGGAAGCCGCTCAAAATTTGCCGTATCCTCAAATGATTCCGACATTGACCCGGTTGGCGCATGTGTCGGGATGAATGGAAGCCGTGTACAGAATGTTGTCCAGGAACTTAGAGGTGAAAAAATAGATATTATAATGTGGCATGCTGATCCCGCAAAATTCGTGTGCAATGCATTGTCGCCTGCTGAGATATCGAGGGTTATTATTGATGAGGAAAACCGTTCTATGGAAGTCATTGTTCCCGACGAATTTTTGTCGATTGCTATAGGCAAACGAGGACAGAACGTGCGGTTAGCTTCTAAACTGACCGGATGGCGTCTTGATGTGAAGAGTGAAGCGTTATATGATGAAACCATGAAAGATGGCTACGACTCATTAATGTCATTGCCCGGAGTCGGAATAGGTCTGGCGGATGCACTATATGAAAAGGGCTTTTTTTCTGCTGAGGAATTGAGCAAAAGTTCGGTTGAAGATTTGATTCAAATCAGGGATATTTCGGAAGAAGAAGCCGGAAGGCTAATTGAGGTTGCAAAAGATCATGTGGTAAATTTTGACAGACCGGATGAAACTCCAAAACCGGATGAGACATTAAAAGAAGATCTGTCCGGTATTGAAGACCTGTCAAAATTAAACGGGGTATCTTTGTCAAACGACAAGGAAATTGCAAAAAAAGCCAACGATGACATGTCCGATGAATCGGCTTTAGCATCAGATGCGCCTGAAATAGACGAACCTGAAATAGGCGAATAGGATCCGCTAAATTTAAGGGGGATAGATGGCTAAAATTAGAGTATATGAACTTGCAAGGGAATTCAACATGAAGAACAAGGTCCTTCTTGAAAAATTAGAAGGGATGGATATTGTCGTCAGGAGCCATATGAGTTCTCTGGATGATGACATGATTACCAAAATCAGGGCGAATCTTCTTGATGCAAAACCAGATCTTGTTGAGGTAACTCGTGTAAACTCGGCGGTAGTCAGAAGGCGCAAAAAACGCATAAAGGATGAACCTGTTGAAGTTGTGGTCGAGGAAGAGCCGTCTGAAAAACTTCCCGAAAAAGAGGATCTTCTTAAAAAAGAAGAGACAGAAGAGGTAAGTGAAGATAAGGTTATTCAGCGAAAGGGTGTAGTTGAAAAATTAGTCGAAAAAGGTGACGAAGAAAAAGAGGGGTTAGTACCTGAAAAACCTGTTGAGACCCCTGTTGAGACTTTGGAACCGCCCCGGGAAGAGAGTGTTGTGCCGGATCTGAAAAAGCCTTCGGCAAAACCTGTTGTTTCAGAGGAGACTAAACCGGAAAAAGAAAAAAAGAAAGTAAAAAAAAATGCAGCGGCTAAAATTATAAAGTTGCCTGTAGCTGAAAAGAAGTTAGAAGTTTCTGAAAGGGAAATTACACGAACAAAAAAACAAAAAACAAAAAAAGAACCCGGGCCGGATAAACTTGTAACGAAAAGCGAGGTAGAGGCGGCAAGTCCCCCTGTAAAAGAGATAAAGAAAAAAAAGCGGGAGACAAAACATGAGGAACCTGATCATGATAAGAAGTTTTTCAAAAAGAAGATTTCCTTTAAACGAAAAGAAGTGATTGAAGCTAAAGAGCTTTATGGCGGAAAAAGGAAACGGATAGGAAAAGGCAAAAAGGGGGCTAAGGTTAAGAAATCGGCCTCTGCACAGACATCCCAGATGACAATACCCAAGGCGATTAAACGTAAAATTAAAATCGATGACGCTATTGTTCTCTCTGATCTGGCAAAACGTATGGGAATAAAGGCCGCTGAAATAATTAAAAAATTGATATCTATGGGTGTTATGGTAACTGTTAACCAGACAATAGATTTTGATACCGCCGTTATTATCGCTTCAGAATTTAATTATGAACTTGAAAAAGCTTCTTTTGAGGAAAAGACTGTTTTAGGTGAGGAAATAGATGCGCCTGATAAAATGATCAAAAGACCGCCGGTGGTTACAATTATGGGGCATGTTGATCATGGCAAGACATCTCTTCTTGACACAATACGTAAAACCAGAGTGACGGAAAATGAAGCAGGAGGAATAACACAGCATATCGGCGCTTATAACGTCTCTACGGATAACGGGCGGATTGTCTTTCTGGATACACCGGGGCATGAAGCCTTTACCGCTATGCGTGCGCGGGGTGCCAAAGTTACGGATTTAGTTGTTTTGGTTGTAGCTGCCGATGATGGTGTTATGCCCCAGACCATTGAAGCAATCAATCACGCGAAAGCCGGAGACGTGCCGATTATTGTCGCTGTGAACAAGATAGATAAAGTGAATGCGGATCCTGAACGGGTGTTTCGCGAACTTTCGGAAGTTGGATTGGTGTCTGAAGACTGGGGGGGAGATACAATTTTTGTTAAGGTTTCCGCAAAACAAAACAAAGGGATTGATAACCTCCTTGAAATGATACTTCTCCAGGTTGAGGTATTGGAGCTGAAGGCCAACCCTGAAAAACGTGCCAGGGGCCACGTGATTGAAGCTTTCCTGGATAAAGGCAGGGGTGCTGTCGCCACTGTGCTTGTTCATGAAGGTACTCTTCATGTCGGAGATACGGTAGTTTGCGGTATACATTACGGGAAAATCCGTGCCATGTTGAATGATGTAGGAGTTCAGATTGAATCAGCAGGCCCTTCGATTCCGGTTGAGATATTAGGCCTTTCCGGTGTGCCTTTGGCAGGAGATGAGCTGATTGCTCTGTCAGAGGAAAAAGAAGCCAAGCAGGTCAGCGTTCACAGGGTGCAGCAGCAAAGGGCTAATGATCTGGCAAAAACCAGCAGACTGAGCCTTGAAAAACTTTTTGAACAGATGCAGGAAGGTGAGGTTAAGGATCTGAACATTATAATAAAAGCCGATGTAAATGGTTCTATAGAGGCCATTAGAGATTCTCTGCTGAAACTTTCCAACGCTGAAGTTAACATAAATGTGATCCATTCCGCCACCGGAGCTATAACCGAATCAGATATTTCCCTGGCGGCGGTATCCAACGCGATTGTCATAGCCTTTAATGTCCGGCCCAACCCTAAAATTCAGGGGATCGCCAAGGAAGAAAGCGTGGATATACGTTTCTACAATGTTATTTATAATATTTTCAAAGATATAGAAGACGCTATTCTGGGTTTGATGTCGTCCACCTTTGAGGAACATGTTCTTGGCGTGGCCGATGTTCGTGAGGTGTTTCGTATACCAAAAATCGGTGCCGTAGCAGGATGTTATGTGACTAATGGTAAAATTGAGCGGGGACAATCGGCTCGCGTTCTCAGAGACGGGGTTGTCTGTTACGATGGTAAAATTTCTTCACTGCGTCGTTTCAAAGATGATGTTAAGGAAGTACAAACCGGTTATGAATGCGGTATAGGTATTGAAAAATATAATGATATAAAGGCCGGTGATACGATAGAATGTTATTACATGGAGGAGATAAAGCCGCGACTCGAATAGAGCCGGGTATAAATTTTTATATTCAAATAAAAGACTTATGGTTGTTGGATTTGGAATTATAACATTCAGGCTGCGCGACTGCCGATCTTTAAAGAGTAAACGAAAGGTTGTAAAGTCAACCGTCAGCCGGCTGCGCAACAATTTTAATGTTTCGGTAGCTGAAGTCGGGTCAAACGATGTCTATCAAAAAGCAGAAATCGGGTTTACCATAGTCGGCAATAACCGTATGGTTATAAACTCCAGAATAGATAAAATTATTAATTATGCAGACGGGTTAGGACTGGCGGAAATTATTGGTACAGAAATGGAGATTATGAATCTATGAAACTCTTTACTCAAGCCAGGCCTTTTGTCCGGGCAGACAGAGTCTGTGCCCTGATTCAGCAAACCGTATCTGACATATTGCAAAAAAATATTAAAGATCCTCGTCTTGAACTCGTTACGATTACCGGAGTTAAGGTTTCCAGGGACTTAAGGCTTGCGCGTATATATTTTTCCACTTCAGGTGGCAAGAAAAGCAGAAAGGATGCTTACAAAGGCTTTAACAGCGCTCTTGGATACATAAAACGCATTGTCGCAAGTCAACTCAGTTTGCGTTATATGCCTGATCTTAAATTTTATTACGATGAATCTGTCGACTACGGGGCACATATAGATAGAGTGTTGAAGTCAATAAAGGAAGATCGTGGGGCAGACCATACGTTGACATAATAAAAAACAGGTTATTACGGCTATCAATTTTTAAAGGTCTTAATGCAACGGTTTAATCAAATGCTACTGACTATATGAAAAATATGTTAAGCGGGGCTATCGTCGTTGATAAACATGCGGATATAAGTTCTGCAAAGCTGTTGGCTAAGGTGAAAAAGCTGTTTAAGGCTGCAAAAGCCGGACATACAGGCACCCTTGATCCATTTGCTACGGGTGTCATGGTATGCTGTCTTAATAATGCTACAAGGCTTGCCGGGTTTCTTTTAAACGACAACAAGACCTACCGGGCGGTTCTTTGTCTCGGCATTGAAACAGATACGCAGGATTTAACAGGCACAGTTATTTCAAGGTGTGACAAGACAGATTTTTCCGAAGAAAAGATACGATCGGTATTTCAACAATTTAAAGGAACTATTAAACAGTCCCCACCGGTTTTTTCAGCGTTGAAACATAAAGTAATACCTCTATATAAACTTGCAAGGAGTGGAAATCCTGTCCAGAAACCTCCACGGCGTGTCCATATTTCGGACATCAAAATTGTTGAAATAAATTTGCCGCGGATCAATTTTGAAGTATCTTGTTCAGCGGGAACATATATCAGGACGCTCTGTGCGGATATCGGGGCAATTCTTGGGTGTGGAGGACACCTTGAGAACTTGAGAAGAACCGAAAGCTGTGGGTTTACGATTAAAGAAGCTGTAACATTATCAGAGCTTGAAAATCTTGAATCATCCGGAAAATTGTCGGGTCGTATAATAAATATGCCGGGGATTCTGCGAAAGATGCCTGAGCATACCGCCGATGATGTGTTGGCAGACAGAATAAAGCATGGAAATATTATTGGCAAAAAGGACTTTATATTCAAACATTCTGAAGGCTTGGAAGGTTTTGTTAAAGTTGTTGATAAATGTAACGACCTGATCGCTGTATTAAGTTATAAAAATGGAAGCAACAAATATAATTATTGTTGTGCTTTTCCCAAATATTAATGATACCCTAAAAACTTAAAACTGGAAATTTTTAACAAAGTCGTCAAATTTTGGCTTTTAACAGGTTGTTGTTTTGTTAATTAAAAAAAATAGGAGGCCGGAATAAAGTGGTTCTTAATAAAGAAAATAAAAAGGAGCTGATCGAAAAATTTAAACTGCATGATCATGATACGGGTTCACCCGAGGTTCAGATCGGACTTTTGACACATCGCATTTACTATCTTACCGAACACTTTAAAGTTCACAAAAAGGACCATCACTCCAGAAGGGGTTTGTTGATGCTGGTCGGCAGACGGCGCAGACTCTTAAATTATGTAAAAAACAAGGACGTGCAGCGATACAGAACAATTATTGAAACTTTAGGTTTAAGAAGATAACATAATCCTTAATCAGGGAGAAAAATATGGAAATATCTCTTAGTGCGGAAATTGGGAATAAAACTCTTAGTATCCAGACCGGCAAGATAGCCAAACAGGCTTCAGGATCTGTTACCGTTCAATGCGGGGATACAATAGTACTTGTAGCGGTTGTTGCCGCCAAAGAGGCGAAGGCGGATATAGATTTTTTACCGCTTACAGTTGAGTATCAGGAGAAGATTTATGCTGCCGGCCGTATACCTGGAAATTATTTTAGACGTGAAATCGGAAGGCCAAGTGAAAAGGAAACATTAACCTGCCGACTAATTGATCGCCCAATCAGGCCGCTATTTCCTAAAAAATTTAATTATGAAACACAGGTTATTGCAACTGTATTGTCCATGGATCAGGAGAATGATCCTGATGTTCTTGCAATGGTAGGGGCGTTTACCGCACTTGAAATATCTGATATTCCATTTTCAGGGCCTATCGCATCTGTTCGTGTCGGTCGAATAAACAACCAGTTTGTAATAAACCCGACAATCAGTGAAATTGAGGAATCTGATATCAATATCATCGTTGCCGGTTCAAAAACCGGCGTTGTAATGGTGGAGGGCGGTGGGGATAGTATCAATGAAGCTGATATGCTTGAAGCCATTTTTTTCGGTCATAAAGAGATGCAGCCTCTTATCGATCTGCAAGTAGAAATGAAAGGGGCTATGGATGTGCCGAAACGTTCCTTTACGCCGCCTGAATTAGACAATGAACTGGTAAAAAAAGTTGAGGCTGCATGTTCATCGGATGTGCGCGAAGCCTTCCTGATTCCCGAAAAAATCAAGCGAGCTAATTTGCTTGGAAATATCAAAACAAAAGTTGTTGAAGATTTTACAAAAGAGGATTCAGACTCCAGGAAGGAAATTGGCGAGATATTTGGCGACATAAAAAAGAAAACCTGCCGTGATCTTGTTTTAAAAGAAGGGCGTCGTATCGACAATAGAAAGTTTGATGAAATAAGGCCTATAACTTGTGAAGTCGGTGTTTTGCCAAGACCTCACGGAAGCGCCCTGTTTACCCGTGGAGAAACACAGGTTCTGGGTGTGTTGACATTAGGTTCGAGCCTGGATGAGCAAAGGGTAGAGACCCTGATGGGTGAAGAATTCAGGCCATTTATGCTTCATTACAATTTTCCGCCTTATTCCGTTGGGGAAGTAAAGCGTATTGGAGGGCCTAGTCGCAGGGACATCGGCCACGGAGGATTATCGACAAGAGCTATAGAAAAGGTTCTGCCGTCAAAGGATGAATTTGACTATACCATCCGTCTTGTATCAGAGGTTTTCGAATCAAACGGTTCTTCATCCATGGGAACCGTATGTTCAGGCATATTGGCGCTTATGGACGGTGGGGTTCCATTAAAGGCCCCTGTTTCAGGTATTGCAATGGGGCTGGTAAAAGAAGGAGACAGCACCGCTATTCTATCTGATATAATCGGGGATGAAGATCATACAGGAGACATGGATTTTAAGGTGGCAGGAACAAAAAAAGGGATTACCGCTTTACAGATGGATATCAAAATTAACGAGCTTTCCAGAGAGATTATGGAAAAAGCGCTTGAACAGGCTCGTGTGGGAAGGCTTTTTATTCTTGAAAAGATGCTGGATTCCTTGAAAGAAGCCCGTGCGGACATTTCTCCTTATGCCCCGAAAATAGTTACAATCAAGGTTAAGCCTGAAAAGATTCGTGAAATAATCGGTCCCGGCGGAAAAATGATTAGATCGATTCAGAGTGAAACAAATACACGTGTTGAAATTGATGATTCAGGCACAGTCAAAATCGCCGCCACTTGCAAAGAAGAAGGAGATGCTGCCTTAAACCTTATAAATGAAATTATCAGGGAGCCTGAGGTTGGATGCATTTACGATGGAACTGTTGTGAAAATAATGGATTTTGGGGCTTTTGTTCAAATATTTCCCGGCACGGACGGTCTCGTACACATATCACAACTTGCAAAACAACGTGTGGGGAAGGTAACCGATGTTGTAAAGGAAGGCGATAGCCTTAAAGTCAAGGTGCTGGAAATATCGAGGGACGGGAAAATCCGTTTGAGCCACAAAGCCGTCCTGGAAGAGTCGTAAAATATAATAAATGGATGAAAAAGTCAGTAAAAGCACCCTTAAAAATGGTATTCGGATTTTATCGGTAAAGATGCCTCATATCCATTCCGTGTCGATGGGGGTGTGGGTTAATGTTGGGGCCAGGGACGAAACACATGCTGAAAACGGGCTTTGCCATTTTATTGAACATATGATTTTTAAGGGCACAAAGAAGCGGACAGCGTTTCAGATTGCCAAGGAATTCGATGCTATAGGCGGTCAAGCAAATGCCTTTACAACCATGGAAAACACCTGTTATCATGCAAAAGTGTTGGACACCCGTCTTTCCATCATGGTTGATATCCTTTCCGATATTTTTTTAAATTCATTATTTGATCCACAAGAGATTGAGCGGGAGAGGCCGGTTGTTCTTCAGGAAATCGGCATGGTCGAAGACAGCCCGGATGAATATATCCATATTCTTTCAGGGGATACTTACTGGGGTGACAACCCGTTGGGACAATCGATCCTTGGACCCCGTAAAAATGTTATCCGTTTTGATTCTGAAAAAATTAAAACTTTTTTTTCCCGGTTTTATCAGCCTGATCGGATCGTGATTTCAGCTGCCGGCAATGTTGAGCATGATCGATTTGTCGATCTTGTCGGACCTGCTTTTGAATCCGTTCAGCCGGGTTCTCCTCTTCCTGATCGCATTGCACCCAGTGGACGTTCCCTGGTTAATCTGAACAAAAGAGATTTGGAACAGGTTCATATCTGTTTAGGCACAAAAGGTTTATCGATAACCGATCCAAATCGTTTTGCCTTTTCACTCATGAACACAATTTTTGGGGGCAACATGAGTTCAAGGCTGTTCCAGGAGATACGTGAACGCAGGGGCCTTGCATACTCTGTTTATTCCTTTATCGCTTCTTATGATGATACCGGTATGTTTGGTGTTTATGCCGCGGTCGAGCCCAAAAAGGCATATGAAACAATTTTGCTGGTTTTAGAGCAGATGCGCAAATTAAAAGAAACCATGATTGACTCAGCCGAGCTACATAACGCAAAGGACTATACAAAGGGAAACATACTTCTGTCCTTGGAAAACAGTGATAATCAGATGGCTCGAATATCAAAATGTGAGATTCATTTTGGGCGGTATATCCCCACAAAGGAAGTTATAGATCAAACCGAATCGGTTAAGGCGTCTGAAATTAAGGACCTGGCGGCGAACTTTTTTCAGAGTAAATATTTATCGCTTACGATGCTTGGGCCTGTTATTGACGAAGATAAATTTGATGATATTTTGACCTTGCTTTGACAGTTAAAAGATGGATGATTTTCCGACTATTCAGATTCGCCGTTTAAGGCCGAACAAAGACTCGGATATCCCCGTTCCCTGTTATATGACACCCCAGGCAGCAGGAATGGATATTTGCGCCGCTATTGAAAAGGAACATGTCCTTGCGCCCGGATCAATCTTGATGGTGCCCACAGGCTTTGCCATAGCCATCCCCGACGGATTCGAAGCCCAGATCCGTCCCAGGAGCGGGTTGGCTGCAAAGCACGGCATCGGGCTTGTTAATTCTCCCGGCACTATCGATGCTGATTATCGTGGAGAAATAATGATACCTTTAATTAACCTTGGCGGAAAAGATTATGTTCTTACCAGGGGCGACAGGGTAGCTCAAATGCTCATTAAAAGGGTTTATCGCGCCGGATTGGAATTTGTGGATCGACTCGATGAAACTGATCGCAATGCCGGCGGCTTTGGGCATACCGGGATATAGCATAGATGGCTGACGGCACATCCCAGATGACCAGATGAACAAGAACAAATCTCAATCAAATATTGACTATAACCTTGCGGTATGCATGCTGGCAAGCGGAAGCAAGGGCAACGCCATATTTGTTTCCAACGGTCTTACCTCAATACTTATTGATGCGGGTCTTTCCGGAATTGAAATTGAACGCAGGCTGGAATCAAAATGCCTTGACCCTGTTGATCTGGACGCCATTATAGTATCACACGAACATGCCGACCATATCCAGAGCGTGGGAGTTTTATCGCGCCGTTTTGATCTGCCTGTTTATATTAATAAAAAAACACAACAGGTTGTCTCGCAGCGTATAGGAAATATTTCCAATATAATAAACTTTGAATGCGGCTTGAGCTTTGAAATTAAATCTTTAACTTTACACCCCTTTTCCACCTCCCATGATGCAGAAGACCCAGCAGGTTTTACCATTAGACAAAAAGAGACAAAGATCGGGATTGCCACTGATCTTGGAATTGCAACTTCGGTTGTAAGGGAACACCTTAAAGATTGCTCCTTGCTGATTTTAGAGGCTAATCATGATCCGGCCATGCTTGCCGACGGCCCATATCCCTGGCCTTTAAAACAGCGCATAAAAGGCAGAACAGGTCACCTTTCCAACGAAGACTCAAAAAAACTGCTCAAAGAAGTACGGCATGACGGACTTGAACATGTAATTTTGGCTCACCTGAGTGAAACAAACAACACCCCGCAGAAAGTTTTAAGTGCCTTTGGACAGGACATGGATCATGGCAACACTAAACTTTCTGTCGCAATCCAGGATAGATGCGGTGATTTATTCTATCTGAAATAAGTGCGTTAAAGCTAATTCCATGTAAAAATTATTAAAATGAAAGGAGATGAATTATGGCCAATTTTTTGTTTGTGTTAAGTCAGGATGACAATGAAAAGGTGACCAGGTGTTTTCAATTCGCCAAAATTGCTTATTCAAAAGGGCATGGTGTCAATGTTTTCATGATAGACGATGGTGTATTGTGGGCGAATAATGAAAGAGATTTTACACAGAAAACGGAAACAGGTGATTGCCCAAATGATTATTTACCCTACTTGGTGGAAAGTGAAGTTCCAGTCGGCGTCTGAATCCCCTGTGCCAAGAATCGTCAGGTTGACGAGTCAAAATTTTTTTCAAACATGATTTTAGATGGTGGACCACATTTGATAGATTTGGCTGTAGAAGCCAAAGTTTTTAATTTTTAAAAATAGCGCTTACATATTTTGTTTTCTATGGAATAAATTTTTTTAGCAAATTTAATCACTCAGGGTTAAATACCCCGCTGCTTGCGGCGGGGTATTTAGTTTGTATGAAAAAGATAACATGGACGACAGGTTAAATAATCTTCGCAACATGACCGGAAGCCATATAAAATTAATGCGCCTGGCACTAAACGAAGCTGAAACAGCAGGCCAAAAAGGCGAAGTTCCGGTGGGAGCCGTGCTTGTTGAAGACTCGGGAAAAATTCTTTCTTCAGCCCATAACAGGACGATAGCCGCCCATGACCCGACAGCGCATGCGGAAATACTGGCATTGCGCAAGGCAGCCCTGAATATATTGAATTACAGGTTGTTAAACACGACCCTGTATGTTACAATTGAACCATGTTTAATGTGCATGGGAGCTATTATACATGCAAGGGTATCAAGGATTGTTTTCGGCGCGAATGATCCTAAGTGGGGCGCCGCAGGTTCATTGTACAATTTTGCGAATGATTTACGGCTGAACCACCAACCAAAAATTATATCCGGCGTCCTTGATGGTGAATGCCGAAAACTGATGCGGGACTTTTTTCGTGACAGGCGCAACCTGTTATAAATATATATTTGATTCCGGCTTGTCCGGTTCAGATAAAAGGAGTTGCATGTGTCAAATATTGTAATTGTTGGAACTCAGTGGGGAGATGAAGGCAAGGGTAAGATTGTAGATCTTTTGGCGGAATATGTCGATATTGTTGTCCGGTTTCAGGGCGGGAACAACGCCGGTCATACAATGGTTGTTAACGGCGAGCAGTTCATAAGTCATATAGTGCCTTCCGGTATTTTACAGGGAAAAACCTGTCTTATCGGAAACGGGATGGTGGTTGATCCTGCAGTTTTACTGGAAGAAATTGATTATTTGGGCAGCATGGGCATAGATGTCGGCACGGATAAAATCAAAATAAGTGAAAAAGCCCATCTTATTATGCCACATCACAAACAGATCGATATTGCCCGGGAAAATATGAATGGCAACACGAAGATAGGGACTACGGGACGAGGTATTGGGCCTTGCTATGAAGACAAGGCCGCGCGTACGGGGATACGCTTTACTGAACTGCTTGATCAAAAAGTTTTCAGCGAAAAGCTAAGCGCTGTTTTAGAGGAAAAAAATTTTTACATAAAAAATTTTCTTAATGCCGAAATAATAGAGCTAAATCGTATCATTGATCAATATAACAGTTATGCGGAAAGGCTGGCGCCTCATGTTGCAAACGTATCCGTTCTAATAGACAGGGCAGGAAAAGCCGGCAAGCATGTCCTTTTTGAAGGAGCCCAGGGAACTCATCTTGATATTGATCACGGAACTTACCCTTATGTTACCTCGTCAAACACTGTTGCGGGAAACGCATGCTGTGGAGCAGGCATCGGGCCGCAAGAGATTTCAGGTGTTATCGGGATCGTTAAGGCGTATACAACCAGGGTGGGGGAAGGGCCTTTTCCCACCGAACTCTTTGATGAAACAGGCGATAAGATTCAGAAAAAGGGGGCGGAGTTCGGCGCTACAACAGGCAGAAAACGGCGGTGCGGGTGGATAGATATCGTAATGCTGCGAAATTCTGTGCGTTTGAACGGTTTGTCAGGTCTTGTTATAACAAAGCTGGATGTATTAGGAGGGCTTGAATCGATAAGACTTTGTGTCGATTATACATATAAGGGAGAAATTTTACACGATTTTCCGGCAAGCCTTAAAGTGCTTGCTGAATGTGAACCTGTATTTGAAACTATGCCGGGATGGTCGGAAGATATTTCTAATATACGGCAGACAGAGGATTTGCCTGAGAACGCAAGAAACTATATAAACCGTATTTCAAAACTTGTTGAAGTGCCAATATGTATCGTATCAGTCGGGCCTGGAAGGGATGAAACAATCGTCATTAATAATCCTTTTCTATAGCATGAACAAAGACAAAGAAAATTTTCAAACGCCTCTGCTCTGAGAATTTTCCTGTTTTTGGTTGACAATTTTCAGGTATTTGCATAATTAAGCGTTCAAAGTCGGGACGTGGCTCAGCCTGGTAGAGCACAGCGTTCGGGACGCTGGGGTCGCTGGTTCAAATCCAGTCGTCCCGACCACACTAAAAAACAGGGGGTTATAAATTGCCGCTGTATAATCAGCCGGATTAACTGTCTGTAAATGATTTCCTATGAAAATAACACAGGTTCTGTGATACACAGGGCAGGATCGATTATTGTTGATCCGGAAACGGTTGTCAGGAATGGTTTTATCCGGGTTGAATCAGGGCTGATAACCGAGGTGGGGCAGGGCAGGGGCTATGGAGACGGGCAGGTAATCGATCATGGATCCGGAACACTTATACCTGCTTTGATAAACGCACACACACATCTGGAGCTTGGCGCATTAAAGGGTAAAATACCCTTTGATAAAGGTTTCAGGTTTTGGGTTTCCGCGTTGATTTCTCAACGTGAAAGCATGGGAAATGATGTTCTTTTAACGGCTGCAAGTGCGGGGATTAAAGAGCTGATTGAATCCGGAAGCGGGGGGGTCGGGGAAATATCCACGCTCGGGCTGACAAGACATCTGGTTTTAAATTCCGGCCTTGCGGGCGTATGGTTCAGAGAATTTCTGGGAAATAATTCTTGCCGTACCGCTTTGAAGTTGAGTTTCCTCCGTGCTGCTTTGAAGTCAAATTTTTTCCTTACAGATAATAAAATAGAATGCAGTGACCTTAAGAACAGCGTTATTGTGTCGCTGGCAGGTCATGCTCCGCACACAACATCACCGGAACTTCTTGTAAGATTAAAAAATTATACCAGGAAAAAAAAAATTCCCTTATCTATACATGTTGCCGAATCGGAAGACGAACTTATTTTTTTATCAACTGGAAAAGGGCAGTGGGCAAATTTTTTATCAGACAGGGGTGTGGATTTTTCAGACTGGGACCTGCCTGCCAGGAGCCCTGTATCCCATCTGGACAATCTTGGAATCCTTGATGACAAAACACTCGCGGTTCATCTTATCTGTTCGGGGAAAAAGGATTTTGAGATTCTTTTTCATCATGGTGTAAAAGTATGCCTTTGTTTAAGGAGCAATAAAAATCTGCATTCAAGATTACCTGATCTTTTGGGTATGCTTGCGACCGGAATAAAACCATGTCTCGGCACTGATAGTCTGGCGGGAGTAGAATCACTCAGTATGTTCGACGAAATGGCTTTTGTTGCAGACTCGTTTCCTTTTGTGCCGCCTGCAAAGATATTGGAAATGGCTACGATAAACGGCGCAAGGGCTCTTGATATCGACGGTTTGGGATCTCTTGTTCCGGGAAAGCGCGGGATTTTCTTTTATGCGCCTGTAAAGAGCGCAAACCGCTTGTCTCTTTTGGAAAAAATTGTAAATGCCGATTTTGACTTTCTTTGCGCCCATCATTTAAAGAATAACTTTAGCTTACAATAAGCAATTCATTGAATTAACTGCTTTTTAGAATATGATAAACCAAAATATTGCAGTCGGCCAAAATATTAGAGTCGGCCGAATCAGCTATGTTAATGTGGCTCCTGTATATTACGGGTTTGACACCGGTTTAAAGCCGGAGTGGATCAAGATGCTTAGCGCTCCGCCGTCGGTTTTGAATAATATGATGTTAAAAGGCGATCTTGACATAAGTCCTGTATCATCTGCTGCATATGCTCAACACCAGGATAAATGGCTTATCCTGCCGGACCTTTCCATCTCTTGTTTTGGAAAGATTATGAGTGTTATCATTGTGAGCAGATATCCTTTTTATCAGTTAAATAATAAAAAAGTGATTTTTACGGACGAATCTGAAACAGCCGCGGAGCTTTTAAAACTTCTTTTTATGTCAAAGCGGATAGCCCCCTTTTTTGAGACCAGAACTATCAAAAATCCAAAAGACATACAAAAAGATGACGGAGCGGTTCTATTAATAGGTGATACCGCCCTGAAAGAGAAATGGAGCGCTCACTACGATTATGTGTGGGATCTTGGAGATATGTGGAAAAAATTGACGGGTCTTCCATTTGTGTTTGCAATATGGGTCGTAAAAAAATCGTTTGCAGATAAAAGGCCGGAAACTGTTTCGTCGATAATAGATCTTTTCCATAGTTCGAAGAAAAAAGGGGGTCAAAATATAGACAGAATCGCCAAATCCGCCGCGGCAAAACTCGGCATCAGCGTTGATACGTGCAGTGAATATTTTGACAAATTGTGCTACGATCTGAATTCATTCCAGATCGACGGTATAGAGGCTTTTTTTAAAAGGCTTTACAAAGAAAAAATTGTTTCAAAACCGGTAAAGCTCTCTTTTTTTGATTTTCGGCGTTAGCATTCATCCTTTTACGCCGCTTTCAGGACGTATCCTTAAAAATGCCGCCGGAGTTGATTCCTTGATATATTTGGCAATTCCGTCAACTATACCTTCACACAGGCGATCCTGATATGTTGTATTTGCTAATCGTTTGCATTCCCTTCCATTGCTGATAAAAGATGTCTCAATCAAAATAGCGGGCATTTGAGCTCCTAAAAACACATAAAACGGCGCCTGTTTTACACCTTTGTTTTTAATGCTTTTGTAATGCTTTTTCATATTATTACATAATGATTTTTGAACATGGTCTGCCAGACGGCTTGACTCATTTATCTTGGCATGCTGCATCAAATCATTTAAAATGGTTTGCAGATCACTGATGTTCTTTGTTGAAGTGGCATTTTCCCTGGCAGCGACCAAAATAGATTCATTGTCGGTTGCCAGGTTTAAAAAATAGGTTTCTATCCCGAATGCTCTTTTATCTCTGGCTGCATTGGTATGAATAGATATGAATAGATCGGCGTTTTTAGTGTTGGCAATAGCTGTCCTTTCTTCAAGGGCAAGGAACTTATCTCTGTCGCGGGTCATTATAACTTCGCAATTCAGTCTTTTTCTGATTTTTTTTGCCAGCCGCTTTGCAATTTGTAAAACAATATTTTTTTCATGAACACCCTTTAAAGATCCCGGAGCCCCATAATCACGTCCCCCGTGACCCGCATCTATGACAATCCGACTGACGCCAAGAGCAAGCTGCTTTGCTATTGCGCCGTTTATCATTTTTGAGCCTTTTTCCGCTCTCTTTTGTATTTCAGCAGCGCTTCCCCATACATCGATGACGATTCTGAACGGATTTTTAAGGGAAAAGATTTTATATGTCTTAAAAGATTTTATATCGACAACGACACGCACCGAATCAAGCGTGTTCTGGCCGGCCCTGATATCCATGAGAAGGTTGTCGTTGACCGACACATCTTTTTGAATGTTTTTATCCAGCACACTGTTTTTTAAATCAACGTAAAGACGCTTCGGCTTTTTTATCAAAGCGTCTCTTTTAAGCAGCCTGTGCGTATAAGTTGTTTCACTGTCCGCATCGACAACGATACGGGTATAGCTCGGGTTGGACCAGAACCGCAGCCCTTTTATAACAGCTGTTTTGCCTGGAGGTGTTTTTTTCTCCACCGGTGGGGGGGAGGGGGCGATGGCGATTTTTTTGTTTTTTGAAAATTTTGCCTTTTTATGAGCGACTTTTTTGTTTTTTGTCTTTGGCTTACTCTCGGTTTTTGGGAGCTTGACCAACATTTTTTCAGCCTTTAAACAGTACCTGCTTTTAGGGTATTGTTTTACAATGCGCTTAAAAATGTCGGCGGCTTCCTGCTGGTCGGATTTTTTCGATGATCGTCTGTAAAGTCCAAGGTAGAGTTCCCCTGCCTTATATAGACCCGCGGCTGCCCAGGGACCTGAAGGGTCATGCCTGTAAACGGACTTAAATTTTTTTATACAAAAGAGCCAGTTATTTCTGTATTTCTGTTTTTTGGCGCTCTTGCGCAGATTTTTGTAACAGGCCTCAGCTTTGAAATACTTGTCCTTTGCAGTAGCGGCGGCAGTGGCGGTATGTGTTAAATCCGGCCATAGAATCAAAACAGCACATAAAACAAGCAAACAGGATATAAAATGTTTTTTATTTACCATGAATAATAATAAAATGTTTTACTTGGTCACTTGTTTTGCTTTTTCCCGCAGATCGTTAAGACAATTTAAAGCTTCTATCGGCGTCATTGTCAGTATATCAAGATTTTTCAGTTTATCTATAATAAAAAGTTCCGGATTTTCAAAAAGATTAAGTTGCGATGGCTTTTTTTCTATATCTTCTTTTTGGGCACAAAGCGTTGAACGGCTTAAATTGCGTTCCTCTTTTTCAATTTTAGAAAGAATCTCTTTTGCGCGCATGATAACTTTATCTGGAACACCGGCAAGACGTGCCACCTGTATTCCATAACTGCGATTTGTACCACCTTTGACCAGTTTTCTCAAAAATATTATTTCATCGTTCCATTCTCTTACCGCGATGTTAAAATTCTTTATCCGTGGTTTTGTCTGCTCAAGATCCGTCAGTTCATGGTAATGGGTGGCGAAAAGAGTCTTAACGCCTTTTTGTTTTATATCATGCAGGTATTCCGCAACCGCCCATGCAATGCTGAAACCGTCATAAGTACTCGTTCCCCGTCCTATTTCATCCATTATCAAAAGACTTTGCCCTGTTGCATTATTTAAGATATTTGCTGTCTCCTGCATTTCCACCATAAAGGTGCTTTGCCCCTGAGATAGATTGTCCAAGGCTCCGACACGGGTAAATATCCTGTCTGTAATGCTTATCAAGGCTTTGCCGGCCGGAACAAACGAACCTGTCTGGGCCATCAGGACTATGAGCGCCACCTGCCGCAAAATGGTTGATTTGCCAGCCATATTAGGGCCGGTTATGATCAGTATCTGATTTTCTTTGTTGTCCAGCCTGATTGTATTGGGCACAAAACGTTCCCCTGCAATCGTCTTTTCAATCACAGGATGACGTCCGTCTTTGATAAAAATATCGCCGCTGGCGCAAATTTCGGGCCTAAGGTAGTTGTTTTGATCGGCAATTTCAGCAAGATTCAGCAGACAGTCAAGACGGGATATGAATTGAGCGACCTTTTGGATGATATCATTATTTTCCGCAACCTTTTTTCTTATCTCATTAAATATTTCATACTCGATTATTGCGCGTTGTTCCTCGGCTCCCAACACTTTTTGTTCATATATTTTCAGTTCATCGGTTATATACCGCTCAGCATTAACCAATGTCTGTTTCCTGATATAATGGGAAGGAACGGACTTTGAATGTATTTTCGAAATCTCGATATAATATCCGAATACCTTGTTATATCTGACCTTTAGAGAATTTATTCCGGTATCCTGTTTTTCTTTTACCTCCAGCTCGACAAGCCATCCTTTTCCGTCACGGCTGATTTTTATCAGTTCATCTAATTTGTCATTATATCCTGTTTTTATTATGCCGCCTTCATTTATTGTAACAGGAGCGTCTTCCCGTATTGCGTTTTCTATAAGTTTTGCAAGATCGTAAAGGGCGTCCGGGTTTTCGTTGTATTGAAGAAGATCAGCGGTAAAATTTATTAATTCGGACAGGATATCAGGCAAAGCATTTATAGAGCGCTTTAAAGCAACAAGATCCCTTGCGTTAGAATGCCCCATGGATATTTTGCTTCTTAAACGTTCAAGGTCGTAAACCGATTTTAAATGTTGTCTGGCAGTTCGGGATATATGAATATTGTTTTTTGCGTCTTCAACCGCATCGAGTCTTGCCTGAATCTCATCGATTGCCAGAAGCGGATACTTTATCCATTTTTTCAAGAGCCTGCCGCCCATCGGCGTAATCGTCCGGTCGATGGTTCCTATAAGCGATCCCTGGCTTGTTCCCGAATAAATATTTTTTTCAAGCTCCAGGTTCCGACGGCTCAAGTCATCCACCAATAGATAACTGTTTAACGAATATGTTTCGATACCTGTAAAATGTTCTGTCTTCTGTTTCTGGGTTTCACGCAGATAAAAAATAAGCGCCCCTGCCGCACTCACGCCGGCCTTTAAATTTTCACACCCGAAACCTTCAAGAGAGAGGGTGCTGAACTGATCAATAAGTCTTTCGCGCGCTGTTTTATACTCAAACGCCCTGTCAGGCAAAAAGGTGACCGATTTTTCAGACAATGCATCTAATATCGGTGAAAAATAAGGGTCGTTTTTTAAAGACTGTGCAAAAAGGACTTCAGCAGGCGATACACGGAGGGCTTCATCAATGATGGTTTTAAAATCTTTTGACTCGCATAACCGAAAAGTTCCGGTTGAAATATCAAGATAGGAAATTCCGGCCGTATCGTTGTTTAAAGCCGCGGCAAGAACATAATTATTGGATTTTTCATCCAGCAGCTCATTTTCTATAATCATGCCGGGCGTAACAACCCTTACAACCTCTCTTTTTACCAATCCTTTTGATAAAGCCGGATCTTCCGTCTGGTCGCATATGGCGACTTTGTGGCCGCGATTTATAAGGCGGGCGATATAACCCTGTACGGCACGCACAGGCACGCCGCACATGGGGATCCTGGAATTGTTTTTTTTGTTTCTGGAAGTTAGGGTGATCTCCAGTATTTTTGAGGCGACTTCGGCATCATCAAAAAACATCTCATAAAAATCTCCCATCCGATAAAGGAGTATTGCATCAGAGTACCTTTCCTTGATGGATAAGTACTGCCTTATCATAGGGGTTGTTTTTGGGTCTGCCATGGGATTGGATAGATATTAAAATTTTTTTTTAGTATATTACGTAAGAGTGTTTTTAAACACTTTCTTTTTTTTCTTCTCCGCCGGAGATCTCATTGTTTTCTTCATTATCATCAAAGCTGTTATCCGAGACGTTTTCGCCGAAAACATTGCTTTTTAATAATTCGACTTCTTCTTTCAGCTCTGATATTATTTCTGATTGTGAATCGAGTGAAGTTTTTAAGTTCTTGATAGTTTTTTTAGATTTAAACCGCCCTGAAAGGCTGGAAAAATAGGCGGCAAGAAGTCCTGCAAAGAAGCAGACAAGAAAAAAGATTGCGTTAGCTATTTCAGGGGTATTATATTTTTTGACCCAAAGGTTTATAGCAAGGCTCTGCCTTGCCATAAAAAAAAACTGGTTTTGCAAAACAACAAGCGCGATAAATCCGATAACAATTATCCAGAAGGCAATCTTGATTCTTTTCATAAATAGCTCCTTTAAATTAATCGGTGAGTTAATTTAAAATAAAATTATAATTATACTATATCCAATTTGTTAAAGTAAGGCTTTAAATTGTTGTAAGTATCTTTCAAATGCTCCGGGATTACACGAATATCGGCAAAAACCGTTAACGCATTTGTGTCGCCGGACCAGCGGGGAACAATATGAAAATGGAGGTGTTCTTCCACGCCCGCCCCGGCAACCCTTCCCAGATTCAGCCCGACATTGAATCCGTCAGGGTTCATTACTTTTTTTAAAATTTCTATTGACTGTTCAACCGTTTCAAGCAGATATCCCATCTCATCTCTGTTTAGCCGATCCAGTGCGGGAATATGGCGGTTCGGCGCAACCAGAAGATGGCCATTAATATAGGGAAACTTGTTCATTACTACCATGGTAACCCTGCCCTTGTATAGGGTCAAATCATCCTGTTTTGATATGGCCTGGCAGAAAATACAACCTTTTTCCTTATCCCCAAGGATATATTCCATGCGCCACGGCGCCCACATAGTTTTCATGGTATTTTCCTTCTCAAGGAACAAAATTACTTAACTTACTATTTTTGGTAAGAAAACTCAACCTTTTTTGCCTTTTAGCCGTACAATATCGAGATCTCCCCACAGTCCCAGCTTATCCTTAACAATAACAACAATCCCTTTAACCCCTTTAATCTCTTTTCCAAAATTTATTGCCTTGTTAATATCATTTTTTGATTTTACCCGATTTGCAATCGCCGTTGCCGAGGCATCCGCAAGAGAACCGGATTCAGATACTGCACATACCGCATCAGCTTTGCCCAGGCTCAGTGAATGACCGATAGTGCCGGATGATGTGCATATGGATACAGGTTTGTCTTTGGAATGCATACGAAGTCCTATACGCATGCTTAAAGGGGACGTGCCTGCAAAAATTCCTATGGTTGCAGGTTTATCTGTTTTTAAAAAAACATCTCCCCCGTTTTCGATAATGATTTCGCTCGATTGTGATAAAAGATCGAGTCCCACATATTCTGCTATAGCGCCTGCAACTGCAGCCATAGGGCCTACACCGGCTGCATTGCCGGCATCTGTCATATCGCTGACTATTGCCGGCACAGATCTCATATCGTTCCATGGTTTTAGCGTTTTTACAAATTCAGGATTTGTTTTGATATATGCCTTGATATATCCTCTGTATTTTAAAACCAGATCTGTTGTTATTTTTTCAAGGTTCTTTTTTGCGTGCACAAGCAGATCTGTTTCTTGCACCGTTAAATTAAAGGAAACAAGGTTGTCTCTGCGCACAAGATTGCGGTAGCTGCGTTTCTGGTACATTATCTGTTTAGGTCTTGTTTGGCCTTGCAAATATTTTACCGTTCTCAAATTATTCATTGATTCAATCGGAGAAAAGCTGCTTAAAAGTTGAGTCCAAGATTATTTTGAACATTGAAAAAAAGCAAGAACATCTTGGGCACAGGAATGTGGTTTTTGATATTGTGCATCTTCAACCGGATGTGCCAAATAGTAGTTTTATTTGATTGAAAAATGGAATTTTTTGTATTATTGACCTATAGTTATGAATACAACAGATCCTATCAAACAGCTTTCTATCGCCGACCCGGAGCTTGCAAAAACGGTTGTAGACGGTCTGGATAAGAAAGCGTGGTCTGTATCTATCGATAATATTGCGCTGCTGGTTGAAGAAACCATTTGGGGACTGTCCCACGAGATCTCTTTCGGCCGTTCAATTGCCGCAGGGTATGTGAATCTTGTTGCAGATGTAAGCGAGGAATATTTGCAAAAGTACAGATACCTGGTACGTAAGGCTGGCATTAAAGGGCCGACTTTGGGTAGCGCCGTGGCAACACATCTGGTTCCTGTGTTAAAATATGGGAACGACAGATTGCTTGAAAGTTTTATAACTACCATGGACATAATGCAAAAGAAGGGGACTTACACCTTAAAAAGTTCTTTTGAAGTTTTATCGTCGCTGATAAATTCCGGTGACATTGAATCAAGCGCAGCTTATCTTAACCTTTTATACGATACTTTTTCCCGGGACCTGTCCTACAACCGGTCAAAACATTTTTCACATATTCTGCCCAGGGCCGTATGCTCCTTTTCTTTTTCCGGAAGAACATGGCAGGTGGAACAATTGCGTCGAGTAATAAATACCGATCATCGCTTGGCCGAGCCTTTTCTCGAAGGTATGAAAAAAGGCTTGTATCTTCTTTCCCGAGAAGCTTTGGATGAATTTGTTTCAATCGGTCTGAATAAATTCGGCGGGAATAAAGATCTATGCATTAAATTTTTATCACTCGAATCTAAACTCGGTATCGATACATGCATGGATATGCAGGTGACCATACCTTTTGTGCAGGTACAAGAGAGGCTGAACCGTTATCTTCAGGCAAGAACCGGCTTAAAAATTTCCGTGCGCCCGATTTCCATGCTTCCTGAATCATTATTAAAGGACGACGAAAAGCAGTCAATTTGTTCAGACGGAAAATTTATATATCTGCCGGATGAAATCAGCGCTTTTAATAATAAGGAGCAAAACCTAAGACTTTATAAATTTTTGACAAAACTTGAAGCCGGGTATTATGAGTTTAATACATTTGATTTTGATCTGGAAAGGGTAATGGAAAAATGCGGTTTAATGAAAGAGGAACCGGATAAAAATAATAAAAAAGACCTTTCCGATCTTGAAAACTTTTTCATGCTTTTTCCTAATAGAGATCTTGCGGCGGATCTGTTTAATATATTCGAACACGGACGCATGAAACTTATGCTGGCAGACAGGTATCCCGGTCTTTTAAGGTATTCCATGCCTTTGCTCCAACACGAGGCAAAGCTTGCCTGTAATGAAAATAAACCGGTTGAAGCGGTTTTTTTGCTCTATGTCTGGATCGTTCTCGGTTCTTTGACGGCAAAAAGTATCGGTTTCGACAGAAAATTAACAGAGCCTGTAAAAAGGTTTGCCGGCCTGTTTGAAAAAAAGATAAAGGAGGGCCAAAGCGTTGAGGCCTGCGCTGAACTGGTTGTTCAAACGTATTCTGAAATGGAAAAAATTTTAAGGGAATCGTCAAATGGAAAAGGGCTTGAAGCTTTCTATGTCAACGTTAAAATACCCTTTGGCCGGAGATTAAGACCCGACCTTTTTTTATCAACATACAGAAATTTTGAGCAGATCGCAAAAGGGGTGAAATATAAACTCGGAGAAAAGGGGATCAGGGTTTACAAATCGGATATCAGAAAGTGTCTTATAGAAAACAACGGAGTTCTGACGCCTGACAATATCAAAAAGATTATACGTTGTTCTTATACGGACCCGCAACCGGGGACAGAATCAGAAAGCCAGTTCAGAAAAAATACGGCCATAGATATCTTTGGTCTTGATCTTTCAGGACTTATTGACAATTCGGATATCAACAAAATTTCTAACGACACTGTTTCATTCCCTGTGTCCTGGCACAGGGAATGGAACTATACTCTGCAGGATTATATTAATAATCATGTAAGGGTTTGTCACAGACCCGTAACAGGCTCTGAAAATGATTTTTACGGCGACATACTGAACCGTTACCGGGGGCTTGTTTCAAGTATACGTTATTCATTTGAATTGCTGAAACCCCAGGGCCTTAAAATATTGAGGCGGTGGATCGAAGGCGATGAGTTTGATTACAGGGAACTTTTAGACTTTGTCATAGATAAAAAGGCCGGCATAACTCCGTCTGAACGCCTGTATATCAAACGTATCAAACAACAAAGAGATGTTGCAGTCCTGCTTCTTGTCGACATTTCCCGCTCAACCGCAAATACAGTTTCAGGATCACGATCGACTGTTCTGGATGTTGAAAAAGAGGCTATTGTACTTTTTTGTGAAGCTCTGGATGTTTTGGGGGATGATTTTGCCATTGCCGGTTTTTCAGGAACCGGCCGTTTGGGAGTCGATTACTTTAAAATAAAAGAGTTTAATGAAAAAATGGACGATACGATCAGGCAAAGGATAAATGCTATGACACCTCAAAGAAGTACCAGGATGGGAGCTGCGATCCGCCATGCCGTCAGCCGGCTTGAAAAGGTGTCTTCAAAAGTGCGCCTGCTGATAATATTAGGGGATGGTTTTCCCAACGATACAGGCTACAAACAGACTTATGCCATTGAGGACACACGCAAGGCGATATTCGAGGCGCGTTCAAAAAACATATTTGTCCATGCCATAACGGTTAATCTTGCCGGAGATGCCAGGCTGGATGATCTTTACGGCAGAGTCCACCATAACGTTATATCCGACGTTCGCGAACTCCCTGACAAACTGCCCTTGATTTACAGCGCTTTGACCAGACATTAAGAATTTATCCGTAAATAAGCCCGGCCTCGCTACTTTACATATTGATACTTCAAGTGTATTTACCCGAGTTGGAATTTTTTTCAACTTGACTTGTTACCTGCTATCAAGTACTTGTTAAAAAATTTTGCGCCCGTAGCCCAGTGGATAAGGCGTCAGCCTCCGGAGCTGAAGATCGCTGGTTCGATTCCAGCCGGGCGTACCAGTCAAAAAGCAATGGCTTTGAGAATGAAAAACACCCAACAGCCCGGCTATGTTTTCGGCGGTGAAAATATGCCATTCCCGTTTGAGAACATTTTGGAAAAAGAACGCGAAAAAGGGAATTGCCAGACGCAATTTAGACGCAATTTATGCCTCGCAATGCATTCAAAAGTATCGGATATAGAGGAAGAACAAGTCATTTCTCCTTTGTTATGAAAACCAGCATTGCAAATAGAGCCGCGCCGATAGTGACGGGAATAAGAAGGAAAGACAGCGCAAACCTGTAACTTGTGCGTTCAGCAATTCCCATAAGAGGAAGGTAAAATGTAAGAGCGGCAAAAACAAGAGAAGAGAGAGCGCCCAGCTTGTTTGTCATACCGTAAAGGCCGAAAAACAATCCTCTTTGTTCCAGGGGACTGAGCTCGGCTATCATTGTGCGGCCGGCTATCCACATGCCGGAAAGTCCTGCTCCACCGGTGCCGGCAACCGTCAGAAAAAACAGCCGTGAGTCGTTCACCAGGAAGACTCCGCATAAAAGTGAGATTTCAAGCATGATTGCAGAAAAAAGCAGGGTTGGAATAGAGCCGATTCTGTCAGTCAAAAATCCGTTTATAATCGACCAGACAGTTGCGGAAATTATTAACCCAATCATCAGATATTTGACGGAATCATCAAGGGGGGACCGGCCGATATAAACCGTTTTTATTGCATAAGTGGTCATAAAGAGGATAAGGGTGTTTAAAGCGTCTACACAAAGGAGATTGCCCGCAAGACCCAAAAAAAGCGGCCTGTTTTTTGGAAGATCTTTAAGCGCCTGCAGAATTTTCTTCAAAGGTTCCAGGAGGCCGATATCTTTACCGGCCTTGGATTCAACGATCTCCCTTTCCGGGACAAAGAGCAGAAGAGGTATTGTAAAAACAAGAAACGAAACAGCCCCCAGAATCATTGCTGCAGGTTCGTATTTAACCCCTGTTATATAAAACAAAAACATTGCAAACATTGAACCGCCGTAGCCGACAGCAACGCCTATGCCGCCAATACGGCCCCAGTACTTCTTTGGAACGGCAACAACAAGCAGGCTGTTGTATAGCATAAGGCCTGTCTGATAGAAAGCATTTGCAAAAAAGAAAAACAAGCAGATTGCAAATAAAGAAAATTGGGCGGATAATGAAAGATTGATTTCCATGCTCGCTGTTTCAGGTCTTTGCAAGGATTGATGGATTAGAAATGCCATCACTATGCAGCATACTACACAAGAAACAGTAGCCCAGCCCAGAATCTTCTTTGCCCACGGTCTCCGGTCCGTCAATATTCCCAAAACAGGAACGATAAAGCCCGCAAAAACCATGGAAGATATCATAACGATTGAAACCGGTAGATTAGAGTGGAATATTTTCTCCATTGTAGGCGGCAGTAGAAAGGTAATTATTGCGAACGAATAGATAGTGTTGGCAAAATCATAAACCACCCAGCTCCCGGCCCGCAGCAAACTTAAGTTTTTGACTCCTTCCTCCGTCACAATAGACCTTCCCGTACCATTAAAATTGTTGATTTTGTAAATGATGGATATGCGGTCTACAATCGACAATCTTTTTGCGCCATTCTAATAGCTTCACTCCATTTCAGCGCAAGTATTTTTTCAAAATT
>JAUVKB010000104.1 GCA_030596405.1 Deltaproteobacteria bacterium | reverse complement strand
CGGTAAAAAGTAACCTGTGATTCAAACCTGGGATTTAAAAACGCCAGGTTATTTTTTATCGAGCCATAAGTTTGAAAACCTATGAAACTCACGCAATAAGTAATCCTAAAAAAAAGACAGTATACGCTCAAATCGTCACAGCTCTTTTCAAACCTAATGATCTGCCGAGCCCTTATATATGGCCGTTCATGTGCTCGAACTTATGGTAAAGCTGTCAATAAAAGCAAAATAAAGAAAGAATAGTATGCAACTATCAACTCAACAAAAAAATGCTGTTGAACACATGGGAACCCCTGCATTGGTTATTGCCGGTGCAGGTTCCGGGAAAACAAGGACATTAACTGCAAAAATAAGCCATCTTATATCAAATGGATACAAGCCGGAACGTATTCTCGCAATTACGTTTACAAACAAGGCTGCAGACGAAATGAAAGATAGACTGACCAAATCTACAGGGATGCCGTTAAGCTGTTTTCCCTGGGTCAGGACATTTCATTCGGCTTGTTTTAAAATTTTGAAAAAGCACTGTCACCGGTTGGGCTACAATTACCCGCTTCAGATTTTTGCTACGTACCAGCAGCAGAAAACGATCAGAAAGATTCTTGTTGAAAAATTAAATTACGACAAAAAATACGTTCCTGCTGTTTTATCTCATATTTCAAACGCAAAAAATTCAGGCGACCCAATGGCTTATTTTGATAAAAAACCGTTTGTTTCACATATCAGGATGGTCGATGCTTTCAACCTTTATGAAGATGAATTAAAATCAAAAAATGCAGTGGATTTTGATAATATTTTGTTTTTTACCCGTAACCTGCTAAGGGATCATGATGACATACGAAAACAGTACAGAGAGTTTTTTGAGTATATACTTTGTGACGAATATCAAGACACTAACAATCTTCAGGAAGAATTGACAACGCTGCTGGTACGGGATGGGCGGCTTTTCTGTGTCGGTGATGACTGGCAGGCGATTTATTCATTCAGAGGAAGCAATGTCGATCACTTCCTGTCATTTTTGGACAAGTATAATGGAGCCAGGGTTTTCAGGCTTGAACAAAACTATCGTTCCGCTGATGAGATTGTCCAGGTTGCAAACAATTTAATAGGATACAACGAGCATAAAACGGACAAAACGTGTTTTTCGGAAAAAAACGGCGGGCTGGTTGAACTTAATGATTTTAGCGATGAAACCAGGGAGGCGGCATGGGTAGTTAACAAGATCAAAGTCCTGCATAAAAAGAAATTTTCTTATAACAATATTGCGGTTTTATATCGGACCAAATTCTGCTCGCTTTCCTTTGAAAAGGCCCTGAGGGCATCTGGAATCCCATATCGGATGCTGGGCGGCAAAGGCTTTTTTGACAGAAAGGAAGTGCTTGATATAAATTGTTATCTTACGGCCGCTGTTTTTGAAAAAGATGACGCTGCTTTTGAACGTATAATAAACACCCCGAGACGCGGGATCGGCCCTGGCGCTCTTAATAAAATCAGTCAGTTAAAAACAGAAAACATGAGCCTTCAGGATGCAGCGAGAAAAGCTGTTGCCGAAAACAACATCCTGGCTCCAAAAATATATAATTCCGTCAGCATGGTAATCCGGCTGCTTGATGAAATTAAAATAATGAAACCCGATAATGCAATTAAAAATGTTTTATCCGGGGTAAAGTATATGGAATATCTGAAACATTATGTTGAATCCAATTCCATGGATTATACCTCAAGAAAAGAAAATATTGAGCAGCTTATCTATTCCGCGTCCCAAAAAGAGACAATCGTTGAATACCTTGAAGAAGCCAGCCTGGTTAAAGAGGACAAAAAAGACGAAGAAGATGAAGGATACGGGGTAAGCCTGTCAACAATACATGCTTCCAAAGGGCTGGAGTATCAGGTGGTCTTTGTCGTCGGATGTGAAGAAAATCTTTTTCCCCACTGGCGGTCAATCGATACCGATACAGGTCTTCAGGAAGAACGCCGGTTGATGTATGTGGCTGTTACAAGATCGGAGCAATTTGTATTCTTGAGCTCGGCAAACTATAGAAAAGGTCAATATAATATGCCGAGCCGCTTTTTGGGTGAAATCGAGGGATCTCTGACCCGATAAATAGAGGATAGAGGATTAACGCATGATTTACCTTGATTATAACGCTACTACACCGGTAGCCAAAGAGGCGGCCGATGCAATGCTGCCCTATATTAATGAAGAGTTCGGCAACCCGAGCAGCTCCTATGCCCTGGGCAATAGAGCAAAAAAGGCCATAGAATACGGACGCGGGCAGGTTGCCGGACTTTTAGGGTGCAAGCCTTCCGAGATTGTTTTTACCAGCGGGGGAAGCGAATCAAACAACACAGTGCTCAAAGGGGTGGCTTTAAGTCTGCAAAGCAAAGGCCGTCATATCATTACAACGAAAATTGAACATCCCGCCATATTAAACCCTGCCATTTTTCTTATGGAAAACGGATGGGATATAACTTTTCTTCCTGTTGATCAACATGGTCTTCTGGATCCTGACGATGTAAAAAAGGCCGTTCGGAAAGACACGGTACTTATTTCGGTCATGCATGCAAATAATGAGACCGGAACCATCCAGCCTGTTGAAATAATTGGCAGTATTGCGAAAGAACATGATATTTTTTTCCACACCGATGCCGCTCAATCTGTTGGAAAGCTGAAAACCAGAGTAAATGATTTGGGAGTCGATTTTTTAACGCTTGCCGGTCATAAACTCTATGCGCCCAAGGGCGTGGGGGCCCTTTATATACGCGGCGGAATAACGATTGAACCGCTTATTCATGGAGGCGGGCAGGAAATGGGCAAAAGGGCCGGGACGGAGAATGTCATATTAATCGCAGGACTGGGGGCGGCGTGTGAGCTGGCTTTAAAATATTTAAAGGATGACATGGCGGCCCGTTTTGCCTTTCTTCGCGATCGGCTCCATGAACAGATCATAGCCGGTATTCCCAAAGCAGTGCTAAATGGTCATCCTGCAAAACGTCTTCCAAACACATTAAATATCTCTTTTCCAGGCAAGATCGGTGAAGAAATCCTCAAAGAGATTCCACAGTTGTGCGCATCTACCGGCGCTGCCTGCGAGGACCGTTCAGTAACAATTTCCCATGTGCTTTCCGCTATGGGCCTCTCCAGAGAGACAGCGATCGGGGCTGTTCGCCTTTCACTCGGCAGGAAAACAACCGAAGATGAGGTCGACAAAGTAGCAAAGTGGTTGGTTAATAAGGCAAAAGGCTAAATAGTACCTGAACGGAATATAAAAAGGAATATTTTATGGGGCGTCAAAGGAAGCTGCTTACTGAAAGTCAGTCAAAAGAAATACTAACCAGGTACAATATTGAGGTGGCGCAGGGAAAAGAAGCTACCACAGTGGATGCGGCGATTGAGGCGGCGCGGGAAATCGGGCTTCCGGTTGTACTTAAGATTTCGCATCCTGAGCTGGGACATAAAACAGATATCGGCGGTGTTGCTTTGAATATTCAATCATACACCGAAGTCGGCAAGGTTGCCGAAAAACTTTTTGCAATACATCCGCAGGCAAAGGTAAGGGTGGAAAAATATGCTGAAGAAGGCGGCATAGACCTGATACTCGGTTTCAAGCATGATCCGGTATTCGGGCCTGTTGTAATGCTGGGTATGGGCGGTATATTTGCTGAAATTTTTAACGAAACCCCCAGTCTTTATGTAGGCGAACTTGATGAAAAAGAAGCTTTTAACATGATTGGGCGTTTGAAAGGAAGGGCAATTATAGAAGGCGCGCGTGGTAGAGCGCCTTTGGACCTCAACGCCCTTGCCGGGGCATTAACGGCGCTCTCGAAAATTTCTATCGACCATCCTGAAATCGTGGAGATGGATATCAATCCCTGGCGTATTTATGAGCGCGGAGGGACAGCGCTAGACGCACTGGCGGTGGTTGAGACAAACGGACCCAAAGACATCGGCAAAGCTCATAAAATCGATCATGCAAAAGTTCATGAATGCATTCATAATTTTTTTAACCCTGAAAGTACCGCCGTTGTGGGCGCATCAACAACTTCACAAAGAGCGGGAAATATTATTATCAAGAACCTTAAGACATTTGGTTATAATGGAGATATATATCCGGTAAACCCTTCCGGGAAGTTAATTGAAGGCCTGCCAAGCTATACCGATATAACAAAATGCCCAAAACCACCGGATTTAGTGGTATTTGCCGTGCCGTACCACCAGGTGGAAAAAGTAATGGAAGATGTGGCCAAAGCGGGAACCCGGCACGTTATTGTGGCATCAGGAGGTTTTTCAGACGCCGGCGAGGATGGACGACTGCGTGAAGCACGACTTATGGGTTTTTGCCGTAAACATAACATCCGTCTTATGGGGCCGAACAGCATCGGCACCATAGACGCTAAATTCGGATTTTGCACATCCATCGGAAAATTACAGCCGATGAAATCTACGGGCATTTCGGTTTTTGGGCAAAGTGGGAATTTTTCCACAGGATTTTCCTTAAAAGAGACCACCGAGCACGGAAGGGGGTTCTCAAAGGTTGCCTGTATAGGAAACAAGGCCGACGTTAATGAAACCGATTTTCTTGAATACCTTGCCGGTGATCCGGACACAAAGAGCATCGGTATTTATATTGAAAGTGTAAAGGACGGGCAAAGATTCATAAAGGCGGCCGAACTGGCGACCGGGAAAAAGCCGGTGGTTGTCTTAAAATCCGGAAACACGGAGCTGGGCGCGCAGGCTGCGGCTTCCCATACAGGGTCTCTTACAGGAACAGATGCAGTCTATGACGCCGTTTTCAGACAAACCGGAATTCAACGGGTCAGCTATTTCAACGATCTCTTTAATGTTCTGCGTGGTTTTGATTTATGTCCTCTTCCTAAAGGGAATAAGATGGGCGTTGTATCGATAACCGGTGCAGGGTGCGTGCTGGCAGCCGATGCCTGTAGCGCAAACGGGATGGAGATAGCTCCGATCACTGAATATACCCGCAAGCGTCTGAAAGCACTTGTTCCTGAGTGGGTTCACATTACCAATCCGGCTGATATATGGTCTACCTTCGAACAGCGCGGCTCTTTTGAGGCATATCAGAAAATATGCGGAATAATGTTAGATGATGATAATGTGGATATATTATTAATAATTTCTTCGGTGATAGAAGAAGGAGTCTTTGATACGGCAGCAGCGCTGGGCCCGGTCAGAGCATCTAACCCGGACAAGCCGATTTTGGCCTGCCATTTTGGCGGACACAAAGATCACATAGAGGCATATCAAAGGGGGCTTGAATCTGTTGGGATACCTGTGTACGGTCGTCTGGAGGCAGCAGTGCAGGTGGCTTCATACCTGTATCAGCGAAAAGGATTGGAAAAGGTTTGAAAGATAAACACTTATAGAATCTTTAGGAGTAAATTATGCTTACTGAAAAGCAGTTGGACAGGTATGCCGACGTCCTTTTGTGGGGGCTTAAAACAGCCAGAACAGCCAGGTTTAAAAAGAACGATATCGTCCTTGTCAGGTACAATATGCCCGCGTTAAGGCTTGCTGAAATCCTTTATGCAAAGCTTATGGAGATGGGAATAAATCCTGTGCAGCGGGCAATGGTTACGTCCGACATGGAAAAAAATTTTTTTCTGCTTTCAAACAGCAAGCAGCTCGTTTTCCAGCCCCCGGGTGATGAAACGCTGTATAATAACCTTAACGGCAATATTTTTCTGCATGCCCCTGAATCGATTACACACCTTAAAAATATTGATCCTAAAAAGATAGGCAGGGCAGCCGTGGCCGCAAAAAAATTGCGTGATATTCTCACCAAACGGGAAGAACAAGGGGCTTTCGGGTGGACGTTGTGCGTATTTCCCACAGAAGAGCTGGCAAAACATGCCGACCTTTCCATAAAGGATTATTCGGATCAGATAATTAAAGCCTGCTTCCTTAATAAAAAGTCACCTGTTTCCGAATGGCAGCAAATTTATAAAACTGCAATGTCCATGAAAAAATGGCTAAACAGCATGAAGGTGAAATTTTACCATATTGAATCTGAAAATGTTGATCTTAAAATAACGCCGGGGGAAAAGAGGAGGTGGATCGGCATATCAGGCCACAATATTCCGAGTTTTGAACTCTTTCTTTCTCCTGACTGGCGGGGAACAAAGGGAACATATTTTGCAAATCAGCCGTCATACCGGAGCGGCAACTATGTAACCGGTGTCAGGCTTGAGTTTAACAGGGGGACTGCATTTAAGATAGCAGCTCAAACAGGAGAAAATTTTGTGAAAAAACAGCTCTCAATGGATAAAGGGGCAAATAAGCTGGGTGAATTTTCCCTTACCGATAAGCGTTTTTCCAAGATTAACACCTTTATGGCAAACACCCTTTTTGATGAAAACTACGGCGGGAAACAGGGTAACTGCCATGTGGCCCTCGGGTCTTCCTATTCGGATACGTATGACGGAGACCCAAAGAAATTAACAAAAGATCTCAAAGACAGACTCGGCTTTAACGATTCAGCTCTTCACTGGGATCTTGTTAACACGGAAAAAAAAAGGGTTACAGCTCATCTTCAATCGGGCAAAAAGAGAACAATCTACGAAAACGGCAAGTTTTCATATTGAGACATTTGAAAAAGACTCCAAAAAAAAGGTTTCCCATAGTAAGCGTGGTCATCCCGACCTATAACCGGGGATGGATTCTCAAAGATGCTGTAGATTCGGTTTTGGGGCAGGATTTTACAGATTTTGAACTTATTGTCGTTGATGACGGTTCAACGGACAATACCCGTGAAATCCTCGATTCATGCCCTGATTCATACATGGATAAAATCATTGTTCTCAGACAAAACAACAAGGGGGTCAGTTCGGCGAGAAACAAAGGGATTACGCATTCATCAGGACGGTTTATCGCTTTTCTCGATTCAGACGATCTCTGGCTGCCGAAAAAGCTTTCCACACAGATCGACTTTTTTGATTCAAAAAAAGAGGCTCTGATCTGTCAAACAGACGAAATCTGGATAAAAAACGGCATAAGGGTAAATCCCAAAATACGGCACAAAAAGTTTTCAGGCGATATTTTTAGCCGGTCACTTGATTTGTGCCTGGTCAGCCCTTCCGCCGTAATGATAAAAAGGAGCCTGTTTGACGAAATCGGCCTGTTTGATGAAAGTCTTTACTCATGTGAAGACTATGACCTGTGGCTGAGGATAAGCAGCAGACACCCTGTTTTTTTTATAGATCACCCCCATATTATAAAACGGGGGGGGCATCACGATCAGCTTTCCAAAGCTCCTGGTCTTGACAGGTTCAGGATAGAGGCGCTTAAAAAAATTATCAAAAACGGTCGTCTTTCAAAAGAACAGTCCAGTGCCGCATTAAAAGTTTTGAAGAAAAAATGCAAAATTTATTCAAATGGCTGCCTTAAACGGGGACGCAAAAAAGAAGCTTTATATTATACCGAATTTATCCGGCAAAATTATGATATCAGCAACTCGTAACAAAGGAGCGCTTGCCATATGGGCTATAACGCCGAATGGCGCAGCCCTGGCGGCAATAATTGCAAAAAGCATTCCCGGCGCCGATCTGTATTTGACGGATAAGCTGGCAGACACCGGCAATGATGTCTTTAAATTCAGCAGCCTGTCCGGAGCCTTGTCCGGCAAATTCAAGGCCTACAACGGGCATATCTTCATCATGTCGACAGGAATAGTCGTCCGGATCATCACACCGTTTATTATAAACAAGACCGTCGATCCCGCTGTTGTCGTTGTCGATGAGATGGGGCACCATGCCGTCAGCCTTTTATCAGGGCATATCGGCGGAGCCAACGATCTTGCTATAAAAGTGGCCGGTTTAATCGGTGCTGATCCTGTTATCACAACTGCCACTGACATAAACCTGATCACGGCCATCGATGTTATTGCCAAAAAAAAGGGT
>JAUVKB010000235.1 GCA_030596405.1 Deltaproteobacteria bacterium | reverse complement strand
CAAAGCCGCAGTTATCAGTTATCAGTTGCTATTACTGGGGGTTATTTTGAAATTTGAGGATTTGGAAGTATGGAAGAGGTCTTCACGATTATGTGCGGATTTGTATAAACATTTTCAAGATATTATGCTTTTACTGACAACTGACAACTGATACCATATAAATAACGACTTTCTTGTTTTTTGTGACGGAAAACCAGGTGATAAGGTACTAACAGCCTGCGCCCTTCAACAACCTGAACACGGAAAGCTATGAAATAAGAGGACATCAATTATGATTTTTGGGAAATATCATTTTTATTGCCGTCTTTTGCATGATGCCATGCTGCCCCCTTATAAAGGATCGACATTCAGGGGTGTTTTCGGGCGCGCGTTAAAAAAAGTAGTCTGCGCTCTTAAACAAAAAGAATGCAAAGACTGCCTGTTAAAAGAAAAATGCGTTTATGCCCTGGCTTTTGAAACCTCTATCGCTCTCCCCCTTGCCGATGGAGCCCGCATCTCTTCACCTCCCCATCCTTATGTAATCGAACCGCCTTTAAATTTTGAAACAAACTTTAAAAAAGAGAGCGTTTTTGACTTTCATCTCCTTCTCTTTGGCAATGCAAATAATAGCCTGCCCTATTTCATCTATGCCTTTGACCAGATGGGAAAGATCGGGATAGGAAAAAAAATAGCCGGCCGGCGAGCCCGGTTTGAGCTGGAACAGGTAAAAACAGGCGGTCATATAATCTACAACAACAATGATCGGAAAATTACAATTGACGATCCGCCTGAAATATTGACTTTGTCCGACCCCGAAAATTATCCTGACGAATCAGTTCGTCTGCAGATAATCCTTGAAACGCCGCTGCGTCTTAAATTTGAAAACCACCTGAAAGCTGATTTGCCGTTCCATGTTTTTATCAGAGCCATACTCAGAAGAATTTCTTCCCTTTGCATATGTTATGGACAGGGAGAACCGGACCTTGATTACAGGGGGCTCGTAAAAAAAGCCAAAGACGTAAAGACAGGCAAATCGGAACTTGAATGGTTTGACTGGCGCAGATACTCTTTTCGACAGGATCAATCCATGCTCATGGGCGGCATGACAGGCTCTGCTCTATATGAAGGGAAAATCGCCGAATTCATGCCGCTGATTGACTTTTGCCAAAAGGTACACATCGGAAAACAGACCTCATTTGGCCTGGGCAAGTTTAACGCAAGGCTGGAATAATGAAAAACATCATGCTTGCAATAGTCGGGTTAAGTCCCCAGGTAATCACTGAAACACTGTACGCCCTGCATCAAAGCAGACGAACCGTGGATGCAATTCATGTGATTACAACAAGAAGGGGCAAAGAAAAAATTCTGGCTGATCTCCTGGGCGGGGGAAAGGGGTATTATTTTCAATATCTTGAAGAATATGGTATTGATCCCGCAGCCATAGATTTTGGCTATGGCAATATCCATACGATTACAGACCGGCAGGGAATCGAGATACCGGATATCACCAGTGAAGCCGACAATGAACAATTGTTAAGCAAATGCCTCGATTTAACGTTTTATTTTACAGAAAATTCTCAAACATCTCTCCTTTTTTCCATTGCCGGCGGACGCAAAACAATGAGCTCCTGTCTGACTCTGGCAGCCCAGATGTATGGCAGATCTCAGGATCGCATCTACCATGTGCTGGTCTCCCCTGAATTTGAAAGCAATCGTGATTTTTATTATCCCCCCAGACACTCAAAGAGCCTCAAGCTCATAGACGGGAAGGGCGAACCATTTTTTAAAGAGACAAAATTTGCCGAAGTAAATCTGATCCCGGTACCTTTCTTCTCTATTCGGAAAAAGCTCTCAGATGATTTCTTAAGAGAGCCGAAAGATCCCGGAACCTTGATGCTTTCGATTATAAAAGAAGAAAAATCGGGCCTGACCGTTAATCTCAAGACCTGCAAGATTATATACAATACCCTGGAGCAGGATCTGATGCCTGCGCGTATGGCGCTTTACACCTTTTTCATTATGCAGAAAAAGAACTGCTCAAAAAACGTTGAATCCTGCGGAAATTGCAGTGAATGTTTTATCGATATCCAGACAGTCTTTAAAAAACAGGCCGATATAACCGCGATTTACAAAAAGTTACATGGAGCCATGCCTGTATCCGAGATGAAAGATGGAGGCATAATCAATCTGGATAATGAAAATTTCAGGATATACAAAAGCCGAATCAAGGAAGATCTGCTTAAACGGTATGGGCCATATGCCCTCAAAGACCTGGAGATCGCATCTATCGGTTCGCGTCCGAATACATGCTATGGTATCAGGATGGACAAATCGGCGATAGAGGTGGTGTGGTAAAACATGCTTGACAAATTCATCATCATCAATTATTGATTATCAATTATTGATGATGATGAAAGGATGCAATATGGCTAATCCATTTACCCTGCGGGTTATCCCGCCTGATTTCCCTTTTTGCAATCGTACCGCTGAACAAAGCGAACTTTTTTCCCATGCAAAAAACAGGGCGAATGTAGTTCTGTTTTCCCCGCGGCGTTACGGAAAAACATCGCTCATAAAAAGGCTCCAGACAGACCTGGTCTCCAAAGGTTTTTTTACAGTCTATGCGGACTTTTTTATGGCAACATCTGAAAACGATATAGCAAGACGCATAGCAAAAAGCATATACACACCCCTGCATGAACGCGAATCCTTTCTGGATAAAGGCGTCCGCTTTCTTAAAATATTTAAAGCCTTCCGTCCTGTTTTTAAGCCATCGCCTGAAAGCGGTTTTTCTTTTTCCGTGGAGCCGATTGAATCCGGACTATCCGGAATCGACCTTATCGATAAAGTCATGACGGAACTTGGCCTGTTTATCCGCAAAGAAGGGATTAATGCGCATATTGTCTTTGATGAATTTCAGGAAATTACGGAATTGAAAAATTCTTCCATCGAAGGGGTTCTCAGAAAACATATCCAGGAGCATCAGGCCTCCTATTTTTTTGTAGGCAGCCGCCGCAGAACGCTTT
>JAUVKB010000209.1 GCA_030596405.1 Deltaproteobacteria bacterium | reverse complement strand
AGAGTGGTTAAGACAAGATGCCCGGTCAAAGATGCCTGAACGGCATTTTCAGCGGTTTCCAGGTCTCTCATCTCTCCAATCATAATGATGTCCGGGTCCTGTCTCAAAATATTTCTCAGGATTGTCGCAAAAGTGACGTTAACCGCCGGCTGAACCGCGATCTGGTTGAACTCTTCGTGCACCATTTCGATGGGGTCTTCAACGGTCGTAATATTAATTTCAGGCGAGTAAAGCTTTCTGAGGGTTGAATAAAGGGTCGTCGATTTTCCACTGCCCGTCGGGCCGCAAACAAGTATTATTCCATGTGGCATGTTTATAAATTGATTATAGGTTAGCAAGTCCGTGGGAGTAAAACCGAGACCTTCCAAGTCCTGGCAAAGTATATCCGGATCCATGATTCTCATTACCACCTTCTCGCCAAAAGCGACAGGAACCGTGGAAACCCGTATCTCTACCTCTGCCTCCCCCTTGTTTGTCTTGATCCGTCCATCCTGAGGCCTTCTTTTTTCAGCCATATCGAGACGAGACAGGTTTTTTATCCTGCTTATAATAGCAGAATGAACATTTTTGGGAAGCTCATATACTTTATGCAGCACGCCGTCAATCCGCATCCTCACCCAGCTGACGTTTCTTTTGGGCTCAATATGAATATCGCTTGCCCTCTGGTCAAAGGCATAACTAAACAGGTGGTTTACTGCGTTTACAATATGCTGGTCATTGGATGGGAGTTCATCCGCCGATTTCAATCGGACATACTGTTCCAGATTGCCTATATCTACCGATGGCGCGGCAAACTGATGCTCCGCTTCGGCAATAGAGCGTTTGAAACCAAAAAACTCATTTATAAGCTTTATGATTTCTGATTTTGAGCTGACGACAGGGGTCACTTTCAGGAGTGTAACACGGGCGATGTCTTCCATAACTTCCATATTAAAGGGATTGGATGTCGCAACCGTTAAACAGCCGTCTTTAATTGAAACAGGAAGAACCAGGTGTTTCATGGCAAAAGAACGGGGGAAAGTTGTAGTAACCAGATTCAGATCCAGTTTGACTGGATCGATCTTTTTGTAGGCAAAACCCCATTCCTTTGCAAGCGTCTGAAAAATGGCGTCTTCATCCAGCTCTACAGAGGGATCATCGGCCCGTTCCAGATTAAGAGACGCCAAAACATCGATTATCGTTATGGGATTGACGATTCTGATCGTCCCGGAAGAAGCCGAGGCATGCCGCAACGCCCGGAGTTTTTCCAGTTTTTTTCTCAGGCCTTCTTCTTTTTCAAGGACTTCTTTGGCCTGAGACTGTGTAATCAGGCCGTCTTTGATAAGAGCATGAAAAATTTTTTTGGCCGAAAATGGATTAATCGGAATTTTTGGCATATTATTTTGCATGAAAAAAGTCTATTAATAAATATCTCTCCATGACCGCATGTAAACCCCGGGCGGCAAAGCGCCTAAAACCGTTTCAGCCTCAATCTCCTTGATTTCACCCGTGCTTGTCTGGACAAGAGCCTTGACCCCGCTTTTGCTTGACCCTGAATGGATGGTAGGGGTAACCCCCATCCCTTCACCCATTTCAATACTTTTTTCCGAAGCATGGTAAGTAGTGCCGCCATCATCTACCGATCTGCTTATATCTTCACCGAGTATGGGATTATCATAAGCGGATCCGGTAAGATAATGGGCAGCATACAGGAACGACTCGCCTTTGGTAATACAAACGTCATCTGAAGGTAAAAATGAGGTATAGATAACTGTGCCGCCGATAATGGCGGATTGCCCCAGAACCCGTTCGGCATTATAGCTTAAATCGCTCTTCCAGCCGGGATACCTGGAAAAATGATCCTTGACGGAACAAGTAAGATCTATTTTCATCAAATGCTCTACCCAGGTGTCAAAATCAGGTGGATCCTTAGGCCATACCGAAAAAGAAACAGGATCGGAAGGAGGGCTTGCCCATCGGATAATGGCGCCGTCTCCATCAATATCCACCCACCCGTTTGTATAAACCACTGTATTGCTGACGTCCATGAGATCTGCCGGAAGCACTTCTGCCCATGTAAATTCATAGAGACTGTTTTGTATTGTAATAGGCTCTTTTATACCGTAAAAGGTTTGCTGGCCCCTGTCTTTTTTATCCTGCGCAAACAAGTATTCTCCTGTCCCGAAATAGACCAGAGGGACATAACAGTTTGATTCCGAATCTGAGACATCGATATATGCCTGATAATCACTTAACAAGCCTTTTAGAGCGGCAATCGTTACATTGGGCGCCGCGGTCACAGGACGATCAACATCACAAAAAGTCGAAAGCGTCCAGTTTGAGGGATCTATCTCTGTTGATCCGTCTGCCTGCATGGTTGTTAATCGATAAATTTTCCCCTTGCTGGGACTGCCCGGGGTAAAAATATTGTCGTGATCATAACTCGTGCCGACATAGACCAGCTCGGAAGAATAACATAAATTGGCGCCGACCGTTTCAGCCCTAAAGTCAAGGTCGATGGAAACCGGGTCGCCAAAATATGAATAATTCTCGCAAAGCGTTGTTATGATTGTTGCCTCGCCTGTCTCAATGTCTATGGCATACAGCCTTGCCTGCTGGTTGCTTTTTATCGGATAATTTGTTGTTGGATCGTATACCGTGTTTATCGTGGTAGGCCCTGAACCGACTACAATATAATTTTTGATGCTCCCGTTGCCCTCGTCATATTCATTAACCACCGCGGGATAGCATGTTGTAAAACCTAAATGGTTTCCGCCTGCCGGAGAGGAGCCGTGTGTGTCATTAAAACTCCACAGAAGCGTAGGTTCAACTTCAGGATCGGTAATATCTATGGCAAAATATGCCGATTTTAACACATCGCCGTTGACATTAACCTCTCCCCCGCCTAAGCGCATGCCGCAAATCAATATCGTATGCCAGTTCCCGTCGCTGAATTTAACATCCATAATTCTCGGCTTGTTGTCCACGAAACAGACATGGTTGCCGTGAACCGAATCATAATCCGTCTGGGGCAGCGCCTGGAGATGTGGCAAAAGATCAAACGGAATAAATGCCCACAACTCCTGCCCTAAAGCATAGGCTGTTTCCGGAGTGGCCAGGTTAAAGGTCGTCTTGTATTCCCGGGTCGCCTCGTCATAGAAACCCGCGTTAAAAGCATGAAGCATACCGTCGTTTGCGCCGACATAAACAACTTGGCGCCTGTTTTTTTTGTTAAAATAAAATTCTCTATATGAAGAATCCCCGTACATAATATCCAAAGCCTCGGCCGGCCGGCCGACTACCGTAGGTGTTCCGAACACGATATCTCCAAGCCGCCATGTCTCATCCGTGCCGTCATCGTTAAAATCGATTTCACGCTCCCTGAGTCCAGGCACATCTTTGCCTCTGACCCACGTTATCAGATCTTCGGGGGGAATATAATCGTCATCGGTAACAATCGGAAGATCGAAATAGGCTTCAAAATCGGATTGATGAGCGCCGTCAAAGGCGACTGTCTCCCCGTTATCCACCGCGCCGTCATTATCGCTGTCAACCCAGGTAAAGATATGCCTCCCGCCGGTTGCTAAACTGTAGGTTCTCTGGGTTGT
>JAUVKB010000066.1 GCA_030596405.1 Deltaproteobacteria bacterium | reverse complement strand
CTATACTGTAATACAAAGACGTTTCAACTTTTTCCTTCCCCATCCTTAACATGTCACCTGTAGGGGGTTCCACCTTGATAATCTCAGCACCAAGATCACCCAAAAGCAAAGTCCCGAAAGGACCCGCATGAGCCTGGGTTAAATCAAGAATTCTTACGCCTTTTAAGGGGCCTTTTGTTATTGTCATAAACAGGTTTCTCCCTGTATCTCAAGCTTGTTAAAAAGCTAAAAAGTCAACGTTGGTAAGGATGAATCTGCTCTTTATTTGCTATAAATTTCTCTTTTATTCATTATAAAATCTATAAAGTAGCGCAAGGTTGCGTTTTCCTTTAACTGCTTTATAATCTCCGGCATTGCTTCAGGCTCTACATCATATAATCGCATATACATATTTCTTAAACCGGGAGCTACGCCCTTATGCGAGCTTAAAATACTCGCTATACGGCCATTATGTTCGCGCACCGCATTGACAATCTCCTTGACGGAACCCGGCTGGTCTTCCACACAAAAAGCAATTTCGTATGATATTTTACCCTTACCGCTTATTTCCATCAAAACTTTTAAAATATCACTTCTAGTAATTATACCTACAATTTTATCTTTATCATCAACAACAGGCGCGCCGGATATCCTGTTTTTAAGCAAAATATTAGCCGCCTCCTCCATAGTATGTTCAGGCAAAACAGTAAGCGGATGATGCGACATGATCTCTTTTACCTTTACTTTAGAGGCAAATTCGATTGCTTCCTGAAGTTCGACCGGGAGGGCGTCAGGAAAAGAAGCGCTTTTAAGATCATGGCTGGTCACAATTCCAACCATCCTTCCTTTCTCCATGACAGGCAACATAGTAATATTGTTATCTTTCTGTAACTTGATGGCTTGCTGTATAGAGTCGTCTGCGCGGATAGACATAACTCCTATACTCATCCAGTCTTTAACTAACATTTTTCCACCTCCTCTGTAAAATGCTCAAGCTTGCTGCAAAAATTAAAAAACCCCCGCTGAGCATAAAGCCCACCGGGGGTAACAAATTTTATTAAATAATAATTATTGTAGTATGCAGGCATGTAAACAGCACGTTAAATTCTATAATTTTTAAAATTGAATAAAATTTTTGTAAACTATATGCCTTACCTTATTATTACAGCCCTACTATGGAAATACTAACAACGTTCATAATCGGGAACCCACCCATATTGTGTGTAAGGCCATACTTTGGATTTTTAATCTGCCTGTCACCCGCATTGCCCTGGAGCTGCTTATACATTTCATAAATCATTCTTAAACCGGAAGCACCTATCGGATGTCCAAAACATTTTAAACCGCCGTCAGGCTGACACGGAATTTTACCATCTAATTCATAAAAACCGTCTCTTACGTCATTTCCAGCCTTGCCTCTTTCTGAAATTTGAAGATCTTCATAGGTAACAAGTTCGGTAATGGAAAAACAGTCATGAACTTCCATCATGCCTATCTCTTCCCGTGGATTTTTTATGCCGGCCTCTTCATAGGCCTTTGCAGCAGTTATAGAGCCTGTTTTCACATAAGTCCCATCCCATTCGTTGTACATTAACTCCTCGCCGGAACTGATGCCGATCTGCAAGGATTTTATATAAACAGGATCGGGCCTGAAATTTTTGGCCATGTCCGCACGACAAACAATAGCTGCAGCAGCTCCATCACTAACGCCGCAACAATCATATAGCCCCAGAGGCCATGCGATCATGGGAGCTTTCATTATCTGTTCAACAGTTGCCTCTCTGCGCAGATGTGCTTTTGGATTTTTAACTCCGTTCTTATGGCTTTTTGCAGATATCATGGCTAATATCTCTTTGCCTTCTTTTGGATCAAGGCCGTATTTTTCAAAATATGCCGTTGCCATCATTCCAAAGCAGCCTGGAGCGGTAACGTTGGGCATTAAGAATCTGTTTTTTGTGCCCATTTGTGATGCCATGTCAGGAAGTCCACCATATCCTGTGTCCTTTAATTTTTCTACTCCCAAAGCAAGACAAATGTCGTATGCGCCGGAAGCTACAGCATATGCAGCGCCTCTTAAGGCCTCTGTTCCGGTAGCGCAAAAATTTTCAACTCTTGTTCCGGGAATAAAGGGGAGTTTTAAGGTCTGGTTCAAAGGTAGCGCTGATTTTCCGGCATTATTATCATCCATACACGATCCAAGCCAAGTCGCCTGCAGATCTTTTTTTTCAATACCGGAATCTTTCAAAGCTTCATCAAACGCTTCGACAATCAAGTCTTCACCACCCATGTCCCAGCGCTCGCCAAACCTAGTACAGCCCATTCCGATAATAGCTATTTTATCTTTTATTCCTTCTGCCATTTTTACCTCCTCAAAAGATTATACAGATACCGGAATAATTATTTCCGGCATTTTATCTTCGATAACAAATGTCGTAGAGTTACAAATTGCAGTCTACAACTTATTCTATAACAGGGACTGCTTTCCAATAATAAAAATGTACTCCAAAAGCTTTATCCACATATTTTTTTCTAAAACTCATCTCAACATTCATGCCTACTGAAGTAGAATCAAGATCGGCATCGCTTATATCAAACCAGAATCTTCCCCCGCCTTCAAAATTTACTACCCCGTACATTGCCGGCGGATTGGGGCAAAATGCCAGATTATCTCCCGTATAGGTAATCAGAGTCCCTTTTTTGTCGGAGAATCTATAACTCTCCATCTCTCCTGACGCACCGCACTCAGGATTAACGCAGACTATCTGAGATGGAAATTGCGGGGTTCCGCATTTTTTGCATTTAGTGCCGCAAAGACCTAACATTTGGTCGCGGCATCTCCATAATTCAGACAGAGCGGAAAAAGGCATTTTTTCTCCACGGATACCGACTTCCATGGGAAGCATACCGCGAAAACTTATCATCTTTTCGTAGCTGTCCAATTCTTTTTTTACTTCCAGGTGTTTTTTAATCCCTCTTCTTTTTCCTTTAATCTTTTCAATCTCATCGGTTACTTCAAACAAAAGAGCGTCACTGCCGGTACCGAAACTTGCAACCAAAATCTTGTCTCCGGGCTTGGCGTCTTCCAGTGCGGCAACCAGAAGCATGATAGAATCGCCTGTTCCGGCATAACCTACGGTGCTTAGCAAAGGCGCCTGTAACTGGGACGGATCAAGTCCAAGTTTCTTGGCAATGCTTTTATCATCACCACCATACAGGCACGGATAAGCGACTTTGGCTATATCCTTGATATCAACGCCGCATTTATTAGCTACCCCTGTAATCGCTTCCATAATAAAATTTTTGTAACCAACGTCACGGATAAACCTGTCTTCCCATTGGCGATCATAAGTGTCTTCGTTTGTTCTCCAATGATCTATGAAATCATAGGATACGGAATGCGAGCCTAAACACTTGGCAACTACTCCATTATCTCCTATTAAAACTGATGCCGCTCCATCACCAAAAATTTCTTCCTGCGCGCTTCCCGCCTTGCCTGTTCTGCAGTCGGAAGCACATACAACAACATTGTTTACTCCTCCTGCTTTAACCGCGTCAACCGCTGAAAGCACAGCAGTAGTTCCGGCCTTGAGAGTATCTGTAAAATCGGCTGTGCGTATATCTGAACGCAAGTTAAACGCAGATGCTATTATCTGCGCATTTTGTCTTTCAAGATAAGGGAAAGTGGTACTCGCAACATATGCCGCATCAATCGTGCTGCGGTCAATATCTCCCAAGCAGTCTATCCCAGCCGCAACAGCCATGGTTACACTGTCCTCGTCAAAATTGCACACGGCTTTTTCCCCCGGCATATATGTAGCTGGATTCATCCAGCCTATAGCCTTGTAAATAACTTTGCGGTCTATTCTGTATCTTGGGATATAAGCACCGTAAGAAACAATTCCTACCATCTTTTTTTCCTCCTTAATATATAAGTTTGTAATCCTCCCGCAAAAACAACCGATCAAAACACGTCAGTTTACGTTTTTGCAAATACGGATTTCTCCCGGGCCAAATTTTCTAGATGTCAAATTATACGAACTTTGTATTAAAGTAAATAGCAATGTTTACCAAAAATTAATCTGTGTAACAACATCTTCTTTTTTTAGTATATCACTTATCTCTTTCTTTACGTCTTCATTTGAAACAGGTTCCACCTCGGAAATATCCCGGCCCTCTTCATTTTTTCTGTTTTTCCATTTGCGAATATATCCTGGAACCAAGGCGTAACGGCAACCGGCGGTGCCGCAACATGATGAATCTATTTCCCCCATTCCTATGACACAGAGGACATTCCCATCTTTCAGTTCCAGCCGTTTTTCATCCTCAACAGTATAATAGCCTGATATGGCCTTTATCTCCGCGTCGTTATCTAATGCTTGATGGATATATTCCATTTGACAAATACTAAAACCTTAATCCGCCACTGCAGACAAGAGTTTCAGTTGTTACATAATCAGAAAGAGGTGAAGCAAAGAAAAGAACAGGACCGGCAGCTTCTTCGAGCGTCCCAAGCCTTCCTAATGGTATCATTTGTTTAAAACCATCCAGAGCAGTTTTCGGAATTCCGACAGCAATATCCTTTCCATGCACTTTAATATCTTCACTCTCTTCTTTAGGAGCGGTCAGCCTTGTTTCTATAATTCCATAGGCTACAGCATTTACACTGACATTATATCTTCCCCATTCCTTGCCCATGGTTTTAGTCATGCCGATAATAGCCGCTTTGCCTGCTGAATAGTTAATCTGCCCGGCATTGCCGTACACACCGGCTATAGAGGTAACATTGACTATTTTGCGGATAACCTTTTTCCCCTCTGCCTTTTCCTTTTTGGCATTTTCTCTAATGTAAGGGGCCGCTGCTCTCATAATGCGAAATGGAGCCGTTGCATGTACTGCCAACATGGCTTCCCACATTTCGTCAGTCGATTTTTGAATTACCGCATCCCAAGTATATCCCGCATTATTTACTATAATATCCAATCTTCCCAGGTCATTAATTGCGGCGCCTATCAGCTTGTCCGGAAACTCCTTGTCTGTAACGCTTCCAACGGCTGCAACCGCTTTTACGCCCATGTTCTTAATTTCGTTTACCGTCTCATCGGCAGGAGCTGCATCAAGATCGTTTATTACTACTGATGCCCCTTCTTTAGCAAGTTTAAGGGCTATTGCCTTGCCTATTCCGCGTCCTGATCCAGTAACCACTGCGACTTTGCCATCCAAAAGACCCATAACAAATTCCTCCTTATCCCTTAAATTAATATAGATTAATGTGTTAATATAATAATATTGCTATTTTGCCGGCAGAACAGCCGTTGCCTGGCCTACAATTATTTTGTCACCGTTCTGTTTTATAGCAATCAAATCACAATCTACAAAGTTTTTCCCATCTTCGGTATATTTTTTTGATACAGTCCCTTTAATGGTTATAACATCCTTCGGCTTGGTAACCGCCCTGAATTGAACCGATAGTTTCTTTAAAGCCTTGGCCCCTACCCAATCGGTCATAATCTGTCCAGCAAAGGCCATGGAAAGCATGCCGTGCCCGATAACTCCTCCAAAACCGGCTTTTTCTCCAAATGCATGAACAGTATGTATCGGATTGAAATCTCCGGATGCACCCGCGTACATAACCAGCTGGGTCTCGGTTATAGGATCCTTCACCACCTCGGGAATCTCATAACCAACCTTAACATCTTCAAAATAAACTTCCTTTTGCGCCATTGTTTTCAAGCCCCTTAATCTTTAAATTAATTATCTTCTAATCACAAGGGTGCACTTGTCACGCAACACCTCTTGTCCATTTTGATTAACATAAGTTGTCTCCATGACCAAAAAATCCATAACCCCGGCCTTGCCCGGCTTGTCAAAAAGATCAATAATTTTCGTTTTTCCTTTAATCACATCGCCGACTTTGACAGGGTTAAGATATTCATATTCCTGTCCGCCATGAAGAAGCTTTTTCATGTCGATCTTCAAACTTCCCAGCACAGCGGCCAGACCTCCGGCAATACCAAAAATAGTGGGGAAAGTAGGCGGGATAGCCAGACTTTCATAACCCTCTTTTCCTGCCGCATCTTCACTGTAATATACGGGGTTTTTATCTCCGATTGCCCTAGCAAACTCACGAATCTTACCCTTTTCAATCTCAAACTCCACTTCAGGGTATTCCTTGCCTACAACACTTTTATCTATCACCGGATTACCTCCTTTTGCTCCATTGTTTGTAGCCTGTGGCTATTTATTATAACCCCATAGACTTTGCAATTATCTTCCTCATTATCTGACTGGTCCCACCAAAAATCGGAGTGCCTCTAAGATCGCGCCACGGTCTGACAACAGAACATTTTTCCAGCCAACCGGAATAACCATACAAATCCAGACTTCTGTCGGCAACCTTGTTTGCCATTTCAGATACCCAAAATTTGGCCATGGAAGTTTCGGTATTAACATCTTTGCCTTCCATATGATCGGCAATTAATTTATCAATAAAGGTTCTTCCTATTTTAATATCAGTAGCCATTTCCACCAATTTAAACTGAACGCTCTGATTTTGGGCAAGCAATCCGCCCTGATCTTTGGTTTTCTTGCAATATTCAATTGTTTCTTCAAGAATAAATTCACCGCTTGCCAGAGCATTGATTGTTATCATCAAACGTTCCTGCTGCAATTTTTGCATGAGCATATAAAAACCTTTTCCCCTTTCTCCCAGCAGATTAGACTTTGGTATTCTGCATTTTGAAAAAAAGAGTTCAGCCGTATCCTGACTGTGGAGACCAAGTTTTTCTAAATTTTGCCCCTTTTCAAAACCGGGCGTACCATCTTCCACTATATAAAGAGATATCGCTTTATAAGAATTTTCTATTACAGGATCCTTTGCCGCAACAATAACTAAATCACAGTTTATACCGTTTGAAATAAAAGTTTTTGAACCATTGATAACAACATGGTCGCCATCATCCTCTGCTGTCGTACAAAGGCTGGCCAGATCACTGCCGGCACCCGGTTCCGTCATGGCAACGGCCGTTATAATATCTCCTGAAACACATTTGGAAAGATATTTTTTCTTTTGATCTTCGGTTCCAAAGGTCGAAATATAAGGGACAATAATATCACTGTGAAGATATGTCAGAAGGCCGGCAATGGTTGAATAGGCAATTTCTTCGCAAACAATGACTGAATATAAAAAATCACCGCCCATGCCTCCATACTCTTGGGGTACATCTGTGCATAAAAAGCCGTTTTTGCCCAATTTTGCCCAAATGCTTTTAGGTGTAATTTCATCATGTTCCCACTTTTCAATATTCGGTATAACCTCTTTTGCCAAAAAATTTTTTAAGCGCTGTCTGAATTGCTTGTGCTCTTCCGTGTAATTTATGATTTCCATGTTTCCGCCCTTTTGAACCCCGCAACAATAGTTAAATTTTATCTTATTATATATAACATAATATGGCTTGTCTTGCCACTACATATTATATCAAATTTGCCAAGTTACGTTATAGAGTTAAAATTAAATTGAGAAATTAACCGCCTATCCCTATGCAAGCGACCGTTTTAAATAATGAATTTTCCTGTAAAATATAATAAGGCTAAATAATTCATAAGCATAAAACAATCAGTAAATTAAGCACCTTTTGCTGCAATTGTCAATAAAAATTCAAAATGGTAACAGGAAAAACGCGATTGGACTTTCAAACACCAGATCCATTAACAGGAAATAACAAAAGCTTTTCGCGGGCGGGTTTGAAATATTAATATCATCTATCTTTTTAGTCGATGTTCACCGCAAAAAATATATAACCCTGACCCCCTGGCAAGACATGCCAGTGTTATATTGAGTTGCGATGCAAGCTCGACTCCAAGGGAGGTCGGGCGTGACACTGCTAATATGACGGGGATGCGCGCTCTTGCAGCCTTATTAACAAGATCACAACTTATTCTAGAAGAAAGAATTAATAAAGATGCCTTAAAAAGCTTTTTATCAATAAAAAGCTTGCCGATACTTTTATCAAGTGCGTTATGGCGGCCAACGTCTTCGGAAACTGACAACAGTTCAAAATCAGATGTATAAAGCGCAGCTGCATGGGATGCATGCGTTATCTGCCGTAACGGCTGATGATCGGAAAGATTTTCAAGAGTATTATATGCCTTTTCAATGTCCAGCACGGTCTGATCGGTTAACGGCTTGATACTTTTACAAAGCTCCCTTACCATTTTCCTGCCGCAAAAACCGGAGTCTTTTTCACCTCCGGCAACATTCCCATCAAAAAGTCGGGATGTTTTATCCGCCCCTGTTTGATACAGAGTGACAGAAACTACATTGGTATTTTGATCGTCAGAAAAATCAAGGGATACGAACTCATCAGCATCATTAACAATCCCTTCAGCAAGACAAAATCCGGCAACATGTGGGATTTCTTCACCCGGCGTACGCATAATAACAGAATAGGGTTTCCCTTGAATTTGTACAAAAAGGGGTTCCTCTCCGATAAGCTTGTGTTCTTTGGAGATGCTTGTCTCTTTATCCCAATATACAACCGGATATTTTAAAAAAGGCTTCAAAAAAAATACCTTAATCAAAAATTTGCAAACTCAAACTGAAGAATATTATAACTAAAGTTATCAATTATGGTATTTCTTTAGAATCAGTGTTGCGTTTGTTCCGCCGAAACCAAAAGAATTGTTCATGGCAATTTCCACATTCACCTTGCGGGCAACATGCGGCACATAATCGAGATCACAATCTTTGTCCGGGTTATCAAGATTTATGGTTGGCGGGATGATGCCGTCACGAATTGTAAGCGCCGTAAAAACCGTTTCAACTCCGCCGGCGCCCCCAAGCAGGTGCCCGGTCATCGACTTTGTTGAACTGATCGGTATCGAGCTTGCTCTTTCCATAAATACCGTCTTGATTGCCCGTGTTTCAAAAAGATCGTTCAACTGCGTTGACGTGCCATGTGCATTAATATAATCTATATCCTCGTATTTCAGCCCGGCATCAGCAATGGCCGACATCATGCATCTTGCCGCGCCTTCGCCGTCAGGAGAAGGTGAAGTCATATGATACCCGTCACCGCTCATACCGTAGCCGGATATTTCAGCATAAATGCAAGCCCCCCTTTCAAGCGCTCTTTCAAGAGTTTCCAGAACAAGGATGCCGCTTCCTTCGCCCACAATAAATCCATCACGATCTTTATCAAAAGGGCGGGATGCTTTTTCAGGTTCATCATTACGGGTGGACAGTGCTTTCATCGAGTTAAAACCTGCGATACATAGCGGTGTGACAACAGATTCCACACCGCCTGCAATCATAGCATCCGCCCTTCCACTTTTGACAATCTCAAATGCATCGCCGATCGCGTGAGAACCGGCTGCACAGGCAGTGGCAATCGAAGCGTTTGGACCTTTGGCGCCAAGATGAATGGAAATCATACCGGGAGCCATATTGCCGATAATCATTGGTATAAAAAAAGGGCTGACCCACTTCGGCCCCTTTTTTTCCAAAATTCTGCTTGTATCCTCCAGCATTTTAAGCCCGCCCAGGCCGCATCCTGTAATAACACCGACCCTGCCTTCATTGGAGCTGTCAATTGTCAGGCCTGAATCTTCAACAGCCATACGTGCGGCTGCGACAGCATAGGCAATAAACTTTTGAGTGCGTTTTGCTTCTTTTTTAGGCAGGTAATCTTCAGGATGAAAATCCTTTACTTCTCCTGCAATTTTTGTTTGAAAATTAGTGGCATCAAAGCTGGTTATCTCGCCTATTCCCGACTTCCCTTTACATAGCAAGTCCCACGTCTTACTGACGCCTGTGCCAAGCGGCGTTACAAGTCCAACACCGGTAATAACTACCCGTCTGTCCAAAAAACCTCCTTTTAATAAAACCAATGAATTACGCCGCTGCAATAATTAAATGCAAAAATTTTCTCTCTGGCGTTTTATCCACATGTTAATCTGCAAAAAAACGGCAATCAATACTAAATAGAATCTACATACGCTATTGCATCTTTAACCGTTACTAATTTTTCAGAATCTTCATCTGAAATATCGATATCAAACTCCTCTTCCATAGACATGATCAATTCAACAAGATCGAGTGAGTCCGCGCCCAAATCATCCACAAAAGAAGCTTCAGGAACAACCTCTTCCAGATCAACACTCAATTTTTCCGCAATAATCTTTTTCACTTTATCTTCAACAGACATTATCTTTTCTCCTTTACATATACATGCCGCCGTTCACGTGAATAACCTGACCGGTAAGGTATGACGCGCTGTCAGATGCCAGAAAAACAACAACGGATGACACGTCATCAGGTTTTCCCGCGCGTCCCAATGGAATCTGACCTAACATTGCACCCCTTGCCTTTTCTGAAAGAGATGCCGTCATATCGGTTTCAATAAACCCGGGGGCAACGGCATTTACCGTAATGTTTCGCGAGGCGAGTTCTTTGGCGACTGCTTTTGTGAATCCTATAATACCTGCCTTTGAAGCAACATAATTTGCCTGACCGGAATTTCCGTTTACACCAACAACCGACGCTATATTGATGATACGACCACAGTGTTGTTTCATCATTGTTTTTGCGGCGATCTTTGTACAAAAAAATGAGCCCTTTAAATTTATATCTAATACATCATCCCAGTCCCTTTCCTTCATGCGGACCAGCAGACCGTCTTTGGTAATGCCGGCGTTATTTACAAGAACATCTATTCG